>NZ_JABXEM010000470.1:0-3700 GCF_013372595.1 Myxococcus sp. AM011 | reverse complement strand
CCTCCAACGCTCCCGCCCACGCCGCATGGTCCCAGTAGTACTCGTGGTTCCCCGTCACGAAGTACGTCCCGTGCCCGGAGCGCAGCTCCCGCAGCGCCGCCACCGAGGGCCCCAATGACGCGACCTTGCCATCCACCAGGTCTCCCGTGATGGCCACCAGGTCCGGGCGCAATGCATTGCACCGCGCCACCAGCTCATCCATGAACTTGCGCTGGATGACCGGCCCCACGTGGATGTCGCTCAAGTGCACGATGCTGAAGCCATCCATCGCCTTGGGCAGCCCCGGCAACCGCACCGCCACTTCATTCACCACCGGCGGATGGAACGCGCTCCACATCCCGTAGCTCGTCAGGCTCCCCGACGCGAGCAGCGCGCCTCCCGCCGTGGCTCGCGCCAGGAATCGCCGCCGCTCCACGTTCACTTCCGGCGCCTCGCGCGCACTTCCACCGGACAGGCTCACGTCGCCAGGGCCATCGGCGACCTCCGTCATCGCCACGGAGGCGCCCGCGCCCGCCAGCGACGTGACGAGGCCCACGTCATCGGCCCGCGCCACGGCGGCCCGTCGTCCCCACCGCCGCGACAGCGCCCTCGCGCCGCCAATGCCCCACAGCGCGAACAACAGGTATATCGCCGCGCCCATCCACATCCACACCGCCGTGGCCACGGCGAAGGTCGCGTCCAACGGCAGGAAGCGCGTCACGGACCAGGACAGCACCAGCAGCGTGCCCAGCACCGTCATCACCCCCATGCCCACCCGCCGCCACCAGCGGTCCTCCGACGTGTCCGCGAACAGGCGCCGATACAGGTAGATGTGGACCCCCACGGTGATGAGGCTCGTGAGGACCGCGAAGATGATGAAGCGCGCTGGTGAGTCCATGGGCTCCCAATCCTCTCCTGGCTTCGACGCACCGCAACGCATTCCTCGTGAAGAAACGTGAATCACCCAGCGACTGTGTTCCGCCTGCCTGCCCGTGGAGGAAGCTCCTGGGACGGGTGTGACTCCGTTGCCCTGGGCGGGGTCTTCCCGACGCGCCGTCCTCCTCCTGGCAAGCGTGCCCGCGCACGACGCTTCTCATCCGCCAAGGACACGAGGTATGGACGGCCGCTTCTCGCGCTGGAGGCGAAGTGATGCGGATGGACAACCTGAAGGCGGGCCCGTGTTTCCCGCTGGTATTGGTGCTGAGCGTTCTGCTCGCCGCGGGGTGCGATGACCTCTCTGCGCCCGTCGCGGCGCGAATCCCGTCGGAGTCGGGAGCCACGCGCTCCCAGGCCCTCGCGGTGGCGTCCGCCCCCAAGGTCGCCGCGGGTGCACAGCACTCGCTCTACGTCACACCCCTGGGCACCGTGTGGGCCTGGGGTGGCAATGCCTCGGGTCAGCTCGGCTCCGGAGCGATGTCCTTCCAGCGCGTCCTCGCTCAACAAGTTCCGGGCCTGAAGGACATCACCGGCGTGGCGGCCGGGGACTCCCACTCGCTCGCGGTGCGCTCGGACCGGACGGTGTGGACGTGGGGCAGCAACTCCTCCGGCCAGCTCGGTGACGGCACCACCACGGACCGGGCCACGCCGCGCCAGGTGGCCGGGCTCACCGAGGTGGTGAGCGTGGCGGCCGGCGAGTTCCACTCGCTCGCGCTGCGCTCCGACGGCACCGTGTGGGCCTGGGGCAGCAACTTCTATGGCCAGCTCGGCCGGGGCAACACCCAGCCAGGGCCCACGCCGGTCCAGGTCACGGGCCTCACGAACGTGGTGGCCCTGGGCGCGGGCTTCGACTTCTCCCTGGCCGTGCGCGCGGATGGCACCGTGTGGGCCTGGGGCGCCAACAGCTACGGCCAGTTGGGCGACGGCACCTTCACCCAGCGGCTGGCGCCGACGCAGGTGATTGAAATCAAGAACGTCACCGCCGTGGCCGCGGGCCTCTACCACTCGCTCGCGCTGCGCTCCGACGGCACCGTGTGGGCCTGGGGCAGCAATGCCTCCAGCCAGCTCGGCGATGGGACCTGGTCCGACCGGCCCTCACCGGTGCAGGTCGCGGGCCTCTCGCGCGTGAAGGCCCTGGCCGCGCAGGACGCCGGCTCGCTGGTGTTGATTGACGACGGCACGGTGTTCACCTGGGGCCGCAACACCAACGGACAGCTCGGCGACGGCACCACCACCGACAGCCCCTTCCCCGTGCTGGTGCGCGGGCTGGGCTCGGTGGCGGCGGTGGCCGCGGGGACGCAGCACGCGGTGGCGCTGCGCGCGGATGGGACGCTGTGGTCCTGGGGCAATGGCACCTCCGGCCAGCTCGGCCATGGCAGCTCCGAGCGCCTGCTCTCTCCAGAGGTGGTGACGCGCCTGTCCGGCGTCACGGCGGTGGCCTCGGGCAGCTTCCACTCGCTGGCCTCGCTGTCGGATGGCTCGGTGTGGAGCTGGGGGCGCAACTACTACGGGCAACTGGGTGACGGAACCGCCGCCGAGCGTCACGCGCCGGTGCGGGTGCTCGGCCTGGGTGACGTGCGCGCCGTCAGCGCGTCCGGACATCACTCGCTCGCGCTGCGCTCGGACGGCACCGTGTGGGGTTGGGGCCGCAATGCCAACGGGCAGCTCGGCGACGGCTCCACGCGAGACCGCATCACGCCGGTGCAGGTGGTGGGCCTGAGTGGCGTGACGTCGCTGGCCGCGGGCGGCAGCCACGTGGTGGCGCTGCGGAGCGATGGCACGGTGTGGACGTGGGGCTACAACGGCGTGGGCCAACTGGGTGACGGCTCCACGAAGGACCGCCTCACGCCGGTGCAGGTGAAGGCGCTCCCGAGGGCGGTGGCCGTGGCGGCGGGGACCTACTTCTCGCTCGCGTTGCTCACCGACGGCACGGTGAGGGCGTGGGGCGATGGCTTCGAGGGACAGCTGGGCGATGGCGGCGGCGTCCAGCGCGAGACGCCGGTGCAGGTGCTGGGGCTTGTGGGCGTGCGGAGCGTGAGCGCGGGTGCGGCGCATGCGCTGGCCGTGCTCGAGAACGGCACCGTGTGGGCGTGGGGCGACAACGCGGAGGGGCAGCTCGGCGATGGCTCGTGGGCGGACCGGTTCCGTCCCGTGCAGGTGCCCGGACTCACGGGCGTGCGCTCCGTGGCGGGCGGGCTGTACCACTCCATGGCGCTGGGTCTGGATGGAACGCTGCGCGCGTGGGGCTCCAATACGTATGGCCAGCTTGGGGATGGAGGCGTCACCTCGCGCGTGGTGCCCGGCGTGGTGCCCGGGGCCTCCGGCGTCACGCTGCTCGGTGGCAGCTACCTTCATGTGCTGGCGGTGCGTCAGGACCGCACGGTGCTGGCGTGGGGCTACAACCGCTTCGGACAGCTGGGCCTGGGGGCCGTGGGTTGGAGCGCGGTGCCGGTGCAGGTGCGCGGTCTGGGGCAGGGACGCAGGCTGGTTGCGGGGACGTCGCACTCGATGCTCGTGCGTGGTGATGGCACCGTGCTCGCGTGGGGGCAGAACGCCTCGGGGCAGCTCGGCGATGGCACCACCACCTACCGCGCGTCGCCCGTGCCAGCGCAGGGCCTGCCGTGTGCCCGCTCCATCGCGACGGGAGGGCAGCACTCGCTGGTCCTCTCCTGCGACGGCACGGTGTGGACGTGGGGCGCGAATGCGCGCGGGCAGCTCGGTGATGGCACCGTCAAGCCACGCCTGACGCCCATGATGCTGGAGGGGCTGTGGGGCGTGGTGGCCG
>NZ_JABXEM010000046.1:0-50389 GCF_013372595.1 Myxococcus sp. AM011 | reverse complement strand
CACCCAGGCGGCCGGCCAGGCGCGCGGACAACACCCCCCGCGCCAGCGCTCTCACCACGGGCTCGGCCTGGGGGGCTCGCGTCGCAGGCCCCACCACAATCACCCACCCATGCCCCGTGTCCACCGCTCGCACGCTTCCTTCGGATTCGAGCAGATTAACCACCACCCGAGGGGGCGGCTCACCTTCCCGTAGGCCCAGAAGTCGGGCCGCCTGTTGGAAGGGGGCATCCAGCAGGGGCAGCCAGGCGCGCTGCTCTGTCCGGAAGTCGGGCAGCGTCTCCGCCCGGAGCGCGGCCACCGGCCACTCGCGCTCCGCCCGGGCCAGGAGCGCCTCCAGCCCCACCAGCTCCCCGGCGGGACCTGGGACGTCGGGGCCGCCGAGGAGGCGCGCCAGGTAGACCTCCACGGGCTCCGGGTGCGCGGCGAAGAAGGCTCGCGCCGCCAGGAGGACTTCCGGGGGCGCCGTGGCCAGCCGCTCGCGGACGAGGGTGCGCGCGCGCCCGTAGCGGTAGGTGGGCACGGGGTGGGCCCGCTCCACGGGGCCCGCGTCATAGCCCGCGCGGTTCAGCAGGGCGAACAGGGTGAAGACGCGAACATCCGCGCGCACTTCCACGCCGCCCGGGGTGTACTGGTTGGCGAACCAGTCGTCCTCGGAGGCGATGGAACCCTGGGAGGTCGACCCGGCGTACGCGGGGGCCGACGCATGGACCCCGAGCAGTAGGAGGACGGCCAGGTGGGGGGCGCGCATACCGGGCCCCACGCTACCACGGGCCTCTCAGGCGGCCGGAGCCTTTCCGATGAGGGTCCGAATCATGTCCCGGTTGTCCCGGGCCTTCTGGCCGAAGAAGCCGACGATGCCCATCAGCAGCTTCACGCAGGCCTGGGGCTTGGTGGCCAGGAGCTTCTGGAAGTCCGAGGAGCGAATCTCCAGCGCGGAGACATCCGTGACGGCGGTGGCGGTGCACAGCCGCTCGCCCTTCTGAACCAGTGCCAGCTCTCCCAGGGGCTCGCCGGTGCCCACTTCGCCCAGCGACACGTCCTCGCCCGAGGGATTCCGGGCGCTCAGACGCACCGTGCCCTCACCGACGATGAGGAGCGACTCCCCCGTCTTGCCCTCGGTGAAGAGCGCGGTGCCCTTCGGGAAGGCCCGGGGCACCGCCACGCCCGCGAAGATCTGGATGCCGGTGTCGGTGAAGCCCTTGAAGAGGGGGCACGCCTTGAGGGTGTTCGCAGGCACGAGAGCCATGGGGCGGGTCCTAACACGGCGCGCGAGGGCCGGCGAGTCAGCGGCTGGAGCGGTACTCGTTGGCCAGCTCCACATAGTGGTGGGCCGACATCAGGAGGAACTCGCGCTCCGCCTCCGTGAGCAGCCGCTTCACCTTGCCGGGTGAGCCCATCACCATGGAGCCGGGCGGCACCTTCGTCCCGGGCGTCAACAGCGTCCCCGCGCCGATGATGCAGTCATCCCCTACTTCCACCTCGTCCAGGAGGATGGAGCCCATCCCCACGAGCACGCGGTTGCCCACGGTACAGCCGTGCAGCACCACGTGATGACCCACCGTCACGTCGTCGCCGATGAGGGTGCTCGACCTGCCTCCGGTGACGTGGAGCAGGGACAAATCTTGAAGGTTGGTGCGCTGGCCCACGCGGATGGGATTCACGTCGCCGCGCAGCACCGTGTTGAGCCAGATGGAGGACCCCTCCCCCAGCTCCACGTCCCCCACCACCTGGGCGGAGTCATCCACGAAGCAGCTCGGGTGGATGCGGGGGGACACCCCGCGGAACGACCTCAGCGCCATGCGGACACCTCTTGCGTGCGCGAGCCCTCAGGCCTCGGCGACGACATGGAACGGCGAGACGGGCGGCGCCACGGGCAGCGGCTCCACGGTGGGGAGCTGCAGCACCGCGAGCTGCTTGCCGGAGAGCTGGTTGGGCGTGGAGCGGTCCACCTTCACCGTCACGAAGGCTCCGGTGGGCGCGTCGCCCTCGAAGTTGACGGTGCGGTTCTCCGGCGTGCGGCCGAAGCGCTTGGCGGCGTCGTAGCGCGAGTGGCCCTCCACCATCACCTCCACCACCGAGTCGACGAGGGCCGCGGTCGTCTCCGCGCTGATGCGGCGCTGCAGCTTCTGCAGGCGCTCCAGGCGGGCGATCTTCACCTCGTGCGGAATGGGGCCCCAGTCCTTCTCGCGCAGCGCCGCGCCCGTCTTGGGGCGGGGGCTGTAGATGAAGGAGAACTGGTTGTCGAAGCGGACCTCCTCGGTCAGCTTCATCGTCATCTCGAAGTCCTCCTCGGTCTCCCCGGGGAAGCCCACGATGATGTCGGTGGTGACGGCGATGCCCGGCCGCGCCTCGCGCAGCTTGTTGAGCCGCTCCATGTACTGCACCACGGTGTAGTCGCGGCGCATCATCTTCAGGATGCGGTCGCTCCCGCACTGCACGGGCAGGTGGAAGTGCGGAGCGATCTTGGGCTGCGTGCGGAACGCCTCAATCAGCTCGTCGGACAGGTCATGCGGGTGGCTGGTGGTGAAGCGCACGCGCTCGATGCCCGGCACCTCCGCGGTGCGCAGGAGCAGTTGGGCGAAGGACACGCCGCCCAGGTACGAGTTCACGTTCTGGCCGATGAGCGTCACCTCGCGCACGCCGACCTTCGCCAGCGAGTCCACCTCCAGGAGGACCTCCGGGAAGGCGCGGCTGACTTCACGGCCGCGCGTGTGCGGGACGACGCAGAACGAGCAGACGTTGTCGCAGCCCTTCATCACCGTGACGAACTCGGTGACCTTGCCGCGGGACGTCTCCGGGTCCGCGCGCGGGAAGACGTACTCCTCCGAGTCCACGAAGGCCGTCTCGACGACTCGCTCCCGAGCCGCCTCCACGCGGCCGATGATGTCAGGCAGGCGGGCGATGTTGTCGGGGCCGAAGACGAAGTCCAGGTACGGCACCTTCTTGATGAGGCGGTCCTTCTCCTGCTGGGCCACGCAGCCGCCCACGCCGATGAGCGCGCCGCGACTGGCCTTCACCGGCTTGTAGCGGCCCAGGGCGGACAGCATCTTGTCCTCGGCCTTCTCACGGATGGAGCAGGTGTTGAGGATGATGAGGTCCGCGTTTTCCGGCACCGGAGTCGGCTCGTAGGACATCTTCGCCAGCACCTCGCTCATGCGGAGCGAGTCGTTGACGTTCATCTGGCAGCCGAAGGTGTGGATGAAGTAGCGCTTCATTGGGATTCTCTGAGCAAGAACGTGCCCTTATGCGACGGCCGGGCACGGAAATCAACCGAAGCGGGAGCGGCGGTCATCCCTGGCTGAGCAGGCCGGTCATCCGGGTGTGGAGGTCCAGGAGGGAGGCCTCGCGTTCCCGGAGGAGCGCCAGGGAGGCCTCGCCATAGCGGCGGCCCAGGGCCACCGTCTCCCGCTCCTGCTTGCCCAGCTCGTCCCGGACGCGGGTGCGCAGCTCCTCCGACGTGTCCGAGGCTGCCTCGAGTTGACGCAGCTTGTCGTCCAGCCTCCGGGCGGTCCACCGGCGGCCACCGAAGGCGCGCAGCATGGCGATGCCCTGCTCCAGGGCCCGGGCCTCCAGGCCCGAGGCAGTCTGGGCCAGGGCGTGGGCGCGGGCCAGGTTCTCCGCCCCCCGATCCGAGCCGGCATGGGACAGGAAGGCCTCCTGGTAGCGCACCAGGGCGTCGAGCAGGGCGCCGTCCACGGGCGGCATGGCCATGCGGAGGGTCCGGTCGTCCGCCGCGGAGAGGTTGATGCCCGTCTCGCGGTTGGGGACGTCCTGGTAGCCGTGGTCGTCGAAGAGTGAGGGGGCCATGGGACTCCTGGGGAAAGGCCAGGGATGTGTAACAGGGCCCGCCCCCTCACGGTAGGGCTCGCGGCTCCCCTCCCCACGGGGATTCCCATTCAAGGACAACACGGGGCCCGAACATACCTGACAGGCCGCTGTCACCCCGGGGAGGCAGGTTCGCTCCTCCTCTGCGCGGTCCAGGAGAACGCTCCATGAAGCTCTACTTCCACCCCTTGTCCGGAAACTCGCGCCGAGCCCTGCTCGTCGCCACCCACCTCGACGTCCCTCTCGAGCGCATCGTGGTGGACCTGCCAAAGGGCGAGCAGCGCGCGACGCCGCACCTGGGCCGCAATCCCAACGGGCTCGTTCCCGTCCTCGATGACGATGGATTCCTGCTCTGGGAGTCGCGCGCCATCATGCAGTACCTGGCCGAGATGACGCCGGGACAAACCCTGCTCCCCGCGGATGCGCGGGGGCGCGCTGACGTGACTCGTTGGCTCTTCTGGTGCTCGGGCCACATGGCGCAGGCATGCACCATCCTGGTCTTCGAGAACTTCGTGAAGGCGGTATCGGGCCGTGGGCCGCCGAACCCCACCGAGGTCGCACGGGGCGAGGCGCTCTTCGCGCAGCACGCACGCGTCCTGGACGAGCACCTCACGGGCAAGACGTGGGTCTCACAGGAACGCCTCACGCTCGCCGACTTTTCGTTGGCCGCGGCGTTTGCCCTCGCCGGACCGGCGCGCCTGCCACTCGGGGAGTATGCGAACCTCCGGACCTGGCTCGGCCGCGTGCAGGAGCTCGAGGCGTGGAAGCGCACCGCTCCGCAAATGCCGCCATCCTGAACGACGAGAGGGCGCGATGGCCAGACGGCGGGCACTTCATCCGATAAGCGATGCGGCGACAACGCCATCGACGCGCACCTCGTTGTTCTGTCCGCGATGCCTGCTAGCCTTTGCGCGCGGTCCTCATGCGTGCGGACCCGACAAGGAGCGTTCCGATGAAGGCGGCTTGGAGTGTCGCAATGGCCCTGACGGTGGGGCTCGTCGTGGGATGTGGTGCTGGTGCGATGGAGAAGGACCCCGGTGTGGAGGAGGCGCTCGCCACGTCGGAGTCCGAACTCGCCGTCTGTGGCGATGGGGTCTGCGAGCCCATCGAGCGACTGCGCTGTCCGGCGGACTGTCCTTCCGGCGAGTACTGCGGGAACAGGGCGTGCTGCCCTGGTGAAACGACACAGAACTGCCCCGAGGACTGCACCCAGGGAAACCCGGGCCAGTTCTGCTACCGATCATTCTGAGCCACCCCTCGCGAAGCGGCTTGCCGCGATGGCGAACCAGAACGACGACCGCTCGACGATGGGCGGTCTTCGTTACGGAGCGATGATCGTCCAAGCCGCCCTTGCTCCTCGAAGTATGGACTGACAGGATGCCCTGCCAAAGCAGGCGGCGTATCGACGTCGCTGGCAGGTTTGAGCTTGGGCTGTCGGCAACAGCCCCACCCCATCATTCCGAGTCCAAAAATACCATGGCACCTCTGCCTCTCGACGAAGCGCGGGCGTACGCGTACCAGGCCTTCATGTACGGTTACCCGCTGGCCGAGAACTACTCCATCCTGTGGCAGAGCACACTCGCCATCCAGCAGCAATTCAATACGTTCTACGGCAAGGCACAGCTCACGACTCCCGCCGATACCACCGTCGTCACTCCCAACAACGACACGGCGTACTCGCAAGGCTGGCTTGACCTGGGCGCCGAGCCGCTCGTGCTGCAGGTGCCGGCGGTGCCCCAGGAGCCACCGCGGTACTATAGTTTCCAGATCATCGATGCCTGCACCAACAACGTTGGCTACATCGGGACGTTGACGACCGGCGCGGCGGCGGGCAACTACGTGCTCGCGCCCCCCGGGATGGTGCCAGCCAGCGTCCCGAACGCAACGGTGATCCCTGTCCCGAGTCGCTACATCTTCCTGCTCGGGCGCACACAGATGTTGGGTCCCAACGACGTCCCGGCGACCCAGGCGATCATGGATGAATACGCGCTGGTCCCGCTGTCCCGGTTCCTCGGCCAGCCAGCGCCCCCACCCGCGCCCGCGACGCCCTTCCTGCCGGTGGCCCCCTCGTTCATCACGACACTGTCGTTCTTCCAGTACCTCAACCTGGCGCTGACCTTCCAGACGCCGCCGGCCGGGGATGCGCCGCTCCTCGAGCGCTTCGCGCGCATCGGCGTGGGGCCCGGCCTGCCCTTCAATCCGTCCACGCTCGATCCGGAACTGGCCGGTGCGCTCCAGCGCGGGATCCTCGAGGCCAGCAAGGCCATCACACACAAGGCCCAGGGGGGCGCGGTCGAGAACGGCTGGAACCTCCCGGAGGTGAACCTCCCCTACTTCGGCACGGACTGGTGGACCGACTATGACTTCCGGTCGCTGACGGCACGGGCGGGGATCTACGCGAACTCGCCCTCGGAGGCGATCTACTACCGCGCCTACCAGGACACGAACTCGCAGCCCCTCTCCGGCGCAAACCAGTACACGGTGACTTTCCCCGCCGGCCAGCTTCCCCCTGCCGCGGCCTTCTGGTCGTTGACCATGTACGGGGCGAATCAATTCCTGGTCCCCAACAGCATTGATCGTTACTCGCTCGGGACCCAGTCGAACCTGAGCGTCGCCGCCGACGGCTCCGTGACGATCTACATCCAGGCCAACGCCCCCTCGGCCGCCGAGATGCCGAATTGGTTGCCCTCGCCCCTGAGTGGCTCGTTCTACGTCGTGCTTCGCATCTACGGCCCGGAGAACACGTCCTACATCGCGCCGGGTCTGACGCAGGTCGGCGGTTCCGGTTCGTGACGGTCGTCCTCCCGAGCGCCCATCGAGGGCGCTCGGGAGGGTGTGCCTCTGGTGCCCCCAGGCGAGGTGGATGCCGCGTTACAAGGCCAGGGCGGGCAGACACTCCGTGATGGCGAGGAGGTTCACCCCACAGTTCACCAGACAGGGAACGAGGCTTGCCGCCGGAGCACTCGTCACACACAGCCCCACGCACGCACGTGCCGCCTGCGTCCCAGGGTTCAGACACGCGATGAACTCCTCGACCCCGGCAGCCTCGACGCCCGGAGCTTCAACAGGCGGCGCCTGCTCAGGAGTGGCGACCTCGCCGGCCGGTTCCATGGGGCCACAGCCCACGGCCGCCATCAACATGAACGCTCCAGCCAACCGCTTCATCGGATTCATCATGATGATACCTCCAGGTGTTGCATTGGAGAGCATCTCAGCTCAGCGGGTCACTCGATACCGGACTTCGGTACAAGGAGGCGTATCCATGGGGCGCCTGTCATTCCTTCATCTGAGATGAATCATCGGTGCGGGCCTCTTGCATGTATTCAGCGGTGGCTCCCTCCACCCGCATGCCCGCCCGCACATTTGATCGTGTCGAACCTCCGCACGGTCATTCGTCGTATGGAGGGATGGAGCCACGCCTCGCATCCCCACCCCAGGAGTCACCCGCATGCGCTTCATGCTCATCCCCCGCCCTTCCACGCCGGAGCCCACGCCCCAGGACGCCGCCTTCGACGAGGCCGTCTTCATCGCGCAGATGAGGTTCAACGAGGAGATGCACAAGGCAGGCGTGCTCATCGCCTCCGAGGGCCTCAGCCCGTCCCCAGGCGCGCACGTCGTCTTCAAGGACGGAAAGACCAGCGTGAGGGACGGCCCCTACGCGGAGACGAAGGAGCTCATCGGCGGCTTCTACGTGCTGGAGGTGGCGTCGAAGGAGGAGGCCATCGAATGGGCCCGTCGCTATCCGGGCGGCATGGGCAATGACGACGTGATGGAGGTCCGGCCCCTCACCGACACCGGGGACATCCCGCCGGAGCTGGTGGCGCTCATCGAGAAGGTAGCCCCCACCTGGAGCCGGACCTTCAAGAAGTCGCCGTGACGCGGCCTGCTGTCCATGAGCCACGGACAGCAGGACCCCAGGGTGCTGCCCGTCAGCGCGTCACGGCAACTGAGTGAGGCCGGGGACGAGCTTGTCGAGCGGCTCGCCATACCCCAACTGTCCATCCGAGTTGCTGCCCCAGGCCCACGCGGTGCCGTCCGGCAGGAGGGCCAGCATGTGCTCCCTGCCCGCGGCGAGGGCCATCACGCCCGTGGTGATTCCCTGGACGAGGACGGGGGCGAAGCGGGACGCCGTGGTGCCGTCACCGAGCTGTCCCCGTTGGTTGGAGCCGGCCGCCCACACGCGGCCGTCGGTGGTCGTCGCCATGCCCAGGCCGGGGCCGGAGACCACGTCGAGCAGTCCGGTGACACTCATGGGGACCGGGAGCAGGTCCTCGCTCTCGACACTCCCCATCCCGGCGCCTTGGTAATCCAGCCCCCAGGCCCATCCGCTGCCGTCGGACTTCACGGCCATGGCGTGAGAGTCGCCCCCCGCGATGGCAATGACATCCGTGAGCGTCTGGACCTGGACGGGGGTGTGTCTGTTTTCAGTGGTGCCGTCGCCGAGCTGCCCATCCGCGTTCTGTCCCCAGGCCCACACGGTGCCGTCATGGCGGAGGGCGAGCGAGAGTCCGGTCGCGGAGATCACCTTCACGACGCCGTCCAGGTTCAGGACCTTGACGGGAGTCGCGCTGGCCTGGGTCGTGCCATCGCCCAGGTTGCCCGCGCCGTTCTGCCCCCAGGCCCAGACCGTCCCGTCATCGGCGAGCACCAGGGCGTGGCTCCAGCTCACGGAGATGGCGACGATGGACGGCAGCCCTTCCACCACGTGAGGGACATCGCGTCCCTGTCCCCATGCCCAGACCGAACCATCATGCCGCAACGCGAGCGAGGAGCCCCCTCCCGCGCTGATGGCGACGACGCCGTCGAGCTCCGGGACTCGAGCGGGAAGCGGCCGTGTCGTCCGCGTTCCATCACCCAGTTGCCCGGACTCGTTCTTCCCCCAGGCCCAGACCGTTCCATCATGGTGGAGCAGCAGTGAGTGCATGTCGCCCGCCGCCACGGAGAGCGCCCCCGTCAACCCACCCTGCACGGGCGCGGGAACCGCATTGAGCGTGACGACTCCGTTCGCGAGCTGGCCATCGCGGTTGTTGCCCCAGCCCCAGATGGAGCCATCCGAGCGCAGGGCCAGCACGTAATCATGGCCCGCGGCGACCGCCGAGACGCCCGTGAGCCCTGGCACCTGGCTGGGCGTCGAGCGGAACTGCTTGGTGCCGTCACCCATCTGGCCCGCCTCGTTGCCGCCCCAGCTCCACACCGTGCCATCGGCCTTGATGACCTTTCCGGAGGAGGCGCTGCTCATGACGATGTCGATACAACCCGTCAGTCCCTCGATTCGGGTCGGCGTGGTGACGAGCCCTCCGAGCAGTGCGTCCGAGCCCCAACCCCAGACACTCCCATCCGAACGGATGGCGAACACGCTGGAGGCTCCCGCCGACGCGGCGACGACCCCCGTCATGCCAGGGACAGGGATGGGGACGGTGCTGTTGGAGAACGTGCCGTCACCGAGCTGTCCCGCGTGGTTCATGCCCCAGACCCACAGGGTGCCATCCGAGCGGATGGCGAGCGAGGTGTCAGCGCTCGTCGCGACGGCCACGATGCCGGACAGCCCCGGGAGCTGACGAGGCGTCGTGCGAGAGGTGGTCGTTCCATCTCCGAGCTGGCCACGGAAGTTGTCTCCCCAGGCCCAGACGGTGCCGTCGGTCTTCGTCGCGAGGGTGTGGTTGAAGCCCGCCGCCACGGAGTTGACCCCGCTGAGCCCTGGGACGAGGACAGGCGCGGCGCGGGTGCTCTGGGTGCCATCACCCAACTGCCCCCGCCCGTTGGCGCCCCAGGTCCAGACCGTGCCGTTGGAGCGGAGCGCGACGGAGTGGCTCCGGCCTGCCGCCACCGCCGTCACGGCCACCAATCCCTGGGCCTGGACGGGAGTCGAGCTGCTGATGAAGCCACCCGTGCCGAGCTGCCCTGACCTGTTGTCTCCCGCTGTCCACACCGTCCCATCCGAGCGGATGGCCAGGGAGTGCTGCGCGCCCGTGGCGATGCGTGCCCGTGGCCGGGTCCGCGCCACCGCCAGGGACTGGAGTTCTTCTGTTTCCGACGACACGGCCGCGGGCTGACCACAACCCGCGCCCAGAATGAGTCCCACCAGCAAGGACAGGACTCCGCCCCACTTCGATACCGCATGGTTTTTCATGTGTGTTTGTCTCCGTGTGCTTCGGGGAGACCGACGCCGGGTGCGTCCATGGATTCAACACATGACAGACAATAAGCGCGATTCACACGCGGCGACCTCATGAGCAGCCATTGTGTGGCAGCCCGGCCACATCGAGTCACGGCGCCCGCACCTCGCGGTGTCTCCATTCAGCCTCGGTCCTCTCGGAGGCGCGCTGGGCACAGGGCTTGCCTTGCTGTCGGGATCCGCGTCGCGAGTCAGACTGGAAACAGCTCGACGGGCAGCGTCCGCGGTCCACGAGCGACAAGCGAGGGGAGCCAATCGATGCGCTCCGTCCGCACTTCCACCCGACCCACCTGGGAGACCCACTCCTCGAGGGCGACTCGCGCATCCAGTCGCGCGAGCATCACCCCCAGGCAGAAGTGGGGGCCATGACCAAAGGTGAGGTGCGACGGCCCCTCGCGCCCCAGGATGAAGCGGTCCCCGTCCGGGAAGTACTTCTCATCGCGCGCCGCGGAGGCCAACGATACCAGGACCAGGCTTCCCCCGGGCACCTCCACTCCATCCACCATCGCGTCCTGAAGGCACACGCGCATCGTGGCCGCCGCGACGGGCTCGTAGCGCAGGGTCTCCTCGATGAAGCGGGGAATCAGCGCGCGATTCTCTCGCAGGCGGGGGAGCAGCTCCGGATGCATGGCGAACACCCGCGCGCTCTGGCTGATGAGGTGGGTCGTCGTCTCCAGACCCGCCAGGAACAGCATGAAGAGGAAGCCCATCAGCTCCCGCTCCGTCAGCACCTCCCCCTCCACCCGCGCGCCGAGGAGCTGGCTCGCCATGTCGTCCCCCGGCGACCGCCGCCGGTCGGCCAGCATCTCCTTGAAATACTGCTCCATCTCCTCGACGGTGCGACGGCACTCCTCCTTCCGCTGGGTGTCGTCGGGACGCACGGCGCTGAGGGACATGAGGTCGTGGGTCCAGCGCTTGAAGTGCTGCTCCAGGGAGGCGTCCAACCCGAGGATCCATCCCATGATGGTGGTGGGAATGGGCCTGGCGAAGGCGTCCACGAAGTCCACCCTCCTCTGCTCCATCATCCGGGCCACGGCGCGGATGCGCGGCTCGAACCGCGCCAGCGTCGCGGGCGTGAAGGCACGGCTGACCAGCGCCCGCAGTCGTCCGTGCGCGGGCGGGTCCAGGAAGAGGCATGACGATGCTGGGCTGGGCCAGCCAGCAGGGGCTCATCCTCACGGCGAAACATCGGGCCCGGGTGGAGCGGGCGAAGTATGCGTCATTCTCGGGCCGCAGCTTTCCCCATGCGGGGCCGGAGTTGCTCCAGGCCCTCACGGACTTCACCGCATGGCTGTTCATCATCGACGACCACGCCGTGGACCGGGTGGATCCGCTCAACGAAGCCACCCTGTCGCAGCTCACCGCCGTCCTGGACGTCCTCGACCTCGACGAGGCGAGCCCCGAGCCCGTCTTCGGGGAGCGGGCCTTGATGGACGTCTGCCGGCGCTTGAGAAGCCTCCTGTCCCCCGAGCACTTCGCGCGCTTCGCCCACGGCATCCGCATGTGGGCTGGCTCCGCGGGACTGCAGATCGTCGCGCAACTCCTGGGCAAGCCCCTCGCGATGCATCCCTACCGCGCGTTTCGCCGTCACACCGGGGGCGTGAATCCCTCCATGGCCCTCATCGACGCCGCCAACGCGGGGCCCTTGACGCCCGAGGAGTACAACCGCCCGTCAGTGGAGCGCCTCCGCCTGCACGTCAACAACATCGCCTCCTGGGCCAATGACCTGCACAGCCTCCACACCGAGGCGCGCGAGCCGGACCAGGGCCGGAACATGGCCATGATCCACGCGGCGCAGGGCCACTCCCTTCAAGAAGGCGCCAACTACACAGCGAGGCAGATCCACGCGGAGATCAGCGCATTCCAGGAAGAGGCGGCGGTGCTGGAGCGAGATGCGAGCAAGGAGCTGCGAGGATTCATCTCCGGCCTGCGTGATTGGCTGATCGGCTACCAGGACTGGGGGGACCACATCACCCACCGCTACCGGGCGGAGTACGCGGAGCAGGACGCCCATGAAGAGGACTCGCATCCCCCTGAATGCTTGGGAGTCGAAGGTGGGCGCGGCCCGCCACGCGGGGCGTAGGATGAGGCATGCCCTGTCCCAAATGACTCCTCCTGGCTGCCCTGGCATTCGCTTGCGTCGCCTCCGCGGCCAGCCCCGTTTCGCCGTGAGCGAGGAGCCCTGGGCATCCTGGCTCGGGGGCCCGCCGTGCGGATCCAGGGCTCAGGCGTAGAGGCCCGGGATCTCCTTCGGCGGCGGCAGGGCATCCGCCTCGACGACGGTTCCCGCCACGAGCCGTCGCTGATGGTCCAACCGGTAGAGCGCGAGCTTGAGCTGGTCGAGCTTGTCTTGCTTGATGAAGGTCTGTGCCTCGGTGAAGTAGTCGCCAACCTCGCTGGTTCCCGCCTGCGCTTTGTCCAGGAACGTGGCCAGTCGGTCGAGCTCATCGCCCGCCAGTCCGTTCTTCACCAGCAGCCCCGTGAGCGCCGCGAGCTTGGCCGGGGCATCGGAGCCGGGAAGCGTCGCATAGGTCGTCGTCCCCAGCTTCACCGACAGGTGGGGCCGGCCGGCGTTCAGCAGCAGGCTCGCGGTGTTGGCCCCTTCAAACAGCACGGGAAGCTGGGAGTGGAGGACGAGCTGTCGGAACAGGGCCGTCGGCAACGCGCCGGCGGTGGTCACGAGGATGACCTTCACGGCCGCGTTCGCGAGCGCCCCTTGCAGTGACGCCAGGGACGTGGGGTCAGCCACATCCAGGTTGATGACGTGGGTGCCCACGACCTGCGCGGCGCCCTCCCCGAAGGCTGGGAGCTTGCACGGAACGACGGTGATGAGCTTCTTCTGAGCCGCCAGCCTCGCCAGCGCGGTCGCGAGGTTCTTTCCGACGGTGGCGGGAGCCGCCGCTTGATGCACGCCATAACCGATGTGGAGTCGAGCATCGCCGCGCTGCTTCGCCGCGAGGAGCGCCGTGAAGAAGCCACGAAGGTTCTCGCTCGCGAGGTTCGCGGTGTCCGCGTCTCCCAGCGCCGCGACGTCGTAGACGTAGGAGGCCTGCTCGGGCAGGCACAGCCTTTCGAAGGTGGCGTCGTCGCGTCGCAGGTGGCGCGTGGTCGGCTTCCAGAGGAAGGGCTGGAGGACGAACTGGTCGGTGACCTTCATCATGGCCGCGAGTTCGTTGAGCTTCGCCCGCTCTGGCTGGGGCAGGCTCACGCCGATGTCGAATGCCGGCAGGATGCCGATGCGATTCGCGCGCGCGTTGGCGGTGAAGTCCTCCTTGGTGGCGAGGCTCTGGGTCGCGGCTCGAACGTTGGCGAGGTTGGGTTCGAGCTTCCTCAGCCGCGCGGCCGGACTCACCTCCTCACAGCTCAGGACGGTGAGCTTGAGGGAGAGGTTTCCTCCCGTGGCGACCAGGATGGTCTTCTTTGCCACCTCGTTGGAGATGGACACCTTGTCGGGGGCGAGCGCGACGACCGAGGCGTGGTTGAGCATCCCCTTCAGGACGTACTTCAGATGGAGCTGGGTCGTCTGGAAGTGATTGACGTCATCCGCCGCGTCGGCGGCATCCTCGACATCCGTCGCCACCACGGCCTGCCTGGCACAGGGCCTCAGCAACCGGATGGTGGCACTCATGCCTGTCCCATCCAGGAAGTAGCCCTGTTTCTCCTCGCCACTGTCCTCGCGCGCCTTGACCTCGAGCAGGCCTTCGATGACGGCGGGGAGGTATGCCGCCCAGAAGGCCTTCCGGCTCGCCGGGGTGTTCTTGCTCGCGTCCGGCAGGTTCATCGCGATGGAGTGCTCGTACTTCTCGAACTCGGTGTGGCTGTTCGCCAGGACGCGCACGAGCGGCTTCGGGTCCGGCGTGGTGGCGGCGGTCCGCTCAATCCGGTCGATGGCGCGCAGCAGGTCGAGACACGCGGCCTGGTTGCCATTGTTCGCGCCGTCGTCGACGTAGATGCGGATGTCCGCATTCGACAGCACGGCCTTCACCCGGGGATCGAGGTCCTCGGGCGGGGTGACCCAGTTCGACGCGAGCGTGAGCTGGACCCGTGAGTTCTTGCCCGGCGTCATGGGCACCGCCGTCCAGGGCTCGACCTCCTCGTGGTAGAAGTATTGGCCTCCCGCCGGGAGCTGGAAGCCCACCTCGAAGGTCTGTGGGGCCACCATCGGTGCGAGCACACGCGCCCTTGGGACTCCGAACGTCACGCGGCCATGTTTGTCGGTATCGAAGGGGCCGACAGTCTTTGCGCCCAGCCGGAGGCTGACCTTGATGCCCGCGACGCCCCGGTGCAGGCAGCACTCGACGACACGCACCCGGATGTGGAGGAACTCCCCACATCGTTGCTCGATGCCCAGCTCGTCGGGGGGTTCGGGATTGACGATGTCGACCTTGAGCATCAGCGCGCCGCTTCTTCTTCGTCGAGCGCGCGCACCGCGGCGTCGACGAACCGCTGGACCCGCTCGGCGGGCTCCAGGTGGATGTCAGCCAGCGGTCTGGCGAAGGGAGCCGTCCAGGGGGGCGGGCCGTAGGCGGCGAACACCGCGGCGACGGCTTCGAGTGTCAACCGGTCCGTCGCACGGCGGCGCTCGGACCACTCGAGGGAAAGCGCGACACAGTCGTTGATTGGCTGGGACGGGAGCGCGAGGCGCGATGGCCACCGCGTGCGGATGTTCTCACCCACCTCTGCTGCCACCACGCGGCGGCGCTCCTCGCGAAACGCATCCATTTGCGCCGATCGGATTTGCAGCAGGTGCATGTTTGACCCACTCGATGAACATCATCCTGGAGGAAGATTTCATGTTGGGTATAGCTGGGAATGCGTGATGCCGTCGAGGGAGGTCCTCTCGGACTGCTGGCTCCCCGTTGAGCCTCCCTTGACGCGAAGACCCCAGGTCCGCCAGGGTTTTGCGTCAATACCCCCGTGGGGTGAGGGACAGAATTCCAGTCCAGACCTATAGACGGGGGCATCCTCGCACACCCCTCGGGGTTGCCTGACAAGGAGACGCGGATGTTCAATCCGATGGACTTCAACTCTCGCGAGCTCATGGTCCGGGACGATGTCATCGCGTCCCTCGGCAGCGAGCGGACCATTCCGCGAGTCCTTGAAGCGGCCCGAGCGCAGATGCTCGAGTTCGCCCAGGCCGACGCCATGGCCCTGTGCCTCATGCGCTTCTCCCCGTCGCCCGACTTCCGATGGCACGTCCCGGGCCACCCCATCCCCATTCTCGATGAGTATGCCCGCCTGGTCGACCATGACTTCCTCCGGGCCCCCATCATCGCCCGGCCCGAAGTGCCCATCTGCGACACGCAGCTCATCTCCCGCGGGGAGTACGAACGAACCCCCATCTACCAACGCAGCCTGGAGCTGGCGCTGCCGTTCGAACACCTCATGGCCGTCCTCGTGCCCATCCGCCCCGGCCTCGTCGGCGCCCTCGCGTTCTACCGGCACAAGCGGTCCCCGTTCACGGCCCAGAGCATCACCGCCGTCGCCAGCGTCACCAGGCACGTGGCGACCTCCCTGGGCAGATGCCAGGACTTCCAGGACCTGGCCACCCGCGCCCAATTGATTCAAGCGCTCTACCAGCGCGAGGACTCCGCCTACCTTGTCGTGGAGCCTCCCTCTCGCGAGGTGTTCCGCTCCCCGCACACCACCGCCCTGCTGGAGCGCTGGTTCACCACTTCGGAGGTCGACGCCTCCGGGCTCCCTCACGTCCTCAAGGAGCGGCTGGACGCCCTGGTTCGGATGGACCCGGACTCGAGGCTCGGGAAGACCCTCTGGGTCGCCAACCATCCCGAGGGCTACCGCACGTGCCGGTTCGTCGAGATGCCCGCCGGTGACGACGGCCCCCGGCAATGGGCCCTCCTGTTGAGCGAGCTTCCCCACTCCATCCCCCTCCCCTTGCACATGCAGCGCGGACTCACAGACCGCGAACTCGAGATCGCGAGGGGCGTGCTCCGAAACTGGTCCAACGGACAGATCGCCGAGGATTTCGAGATCTCGGGGCAGACGGTGAAGACCCACGTGAGCAACCTCTTCAAGAAGCTGGGCGTCGACAATCGCGCCGACTTCCTCTACCAGGCAGCCCTCCTCAACAAGCCGGTGTGAGGCGGCCCGTGAGCCCTCGCGACGGGTGGAAAGCGCCGCGAGGGATTGCATGGGAAGGCGTCTCCCGAAAGCCAGGGTTCGAACGGGAGTTTTCCCCCAGCGTGCATGCGCTGGTGTCTACCTCGCGAGGGACAGGCTGGAGGCGCCGTCCTCACGGAAGATGCACGGGTAGACGCTCCGCGCGACGCGAGCCGAGAAGAGGATCGCCTCCTGGTCCTCTGCCTCCGTCAGCCGCTCGAAGAGCCGCGCCATCTCCGCCACGTGGTCTCCGTCCAGGGCCCCGTGGCTGCGCAGGAACGTCACGGACTTGTGGATGTTGGGAATGGTGGACACCTTCTTCAGTTGCCTGGCCCACACGCCCGCCCGCGTCTGCGACAGGTACTCCAGCACGTACGCGGTCCCCAACGCCGCCGTCGGCACGCCCGCGCGGGACGTGAAGAAGTTCCACCCCGTATAGGCATCCACCGCCGGGCTCCGCGCCGCCGTCTCCACCGTCTCCTCCGAGCACCCCAGGTTCTTGAGGTCCGACAGCAGCCACCGGTCGTGCCCCCGCTCCTCCTCCCCCTTCTGGATGAGCAATCGCGCCAGCTCCGGGTGCCGGCCCTGCCGCTTCAGCCGCTCGCCCGCCTCGGCGAGGATCGGCGTGCTCCAGCGGGCGTAGTGATACGTCTGGATGAGGTAGTGGATGTAGCCCTCCTTGTCGAGGGTGCCCTCGAGGATGCGTCGGCCGTCGGACCGCGCATCCACCGCCGCCACCAGCCCTCGCGCCTCCACGTCCAGCGCCGCCAACCAATTCGTTCCCACGTGATTCTCCGCCTGTGTTTGCACGTACGTCTCCTGTCCGGTGCCCATGGGGCTCCCGGTCACTGCGTGTTGAAGGTGAAGGGAAGAGAGGAACCGTCCCGGCCTAGGCGGCGGGACTCACGCAGTGCTCCAGCGCGTGGAAGCGCGCCAGGGAGTCCGCGGGGATTTCATCGAGCGCCATGACGAGCGGCAGCGTGAACCACTGGAAATACGTGTCGTAGAGCGGCGCCGCGATGAAGCGCGCCCCCATCGTCCTGGCGAAGAGCGCGGGCGCCCGGGGCAGTCGCAGTCCGTCCAACAGCCCCAGCGCGGCCTGCGCCCGCTCCTCCGGCGTGTAGTAGGGATTGCGGGGATGCACCGGGGGGCGACACGGGTCGGACACGGCCACGCGCCAGCGCGGACTCAGCCAGCCCCTGTGGGCCGCCACCTGCCAGGAGAGGTGCGCGTCCTCGGGTGAGTCCGTCTCCAGATTCGCGGAGGCAATCCAGTGCGTCACCCCGCGCCGCCGGCTCTCCGAGTACATGCCCGCCTGCAGCCACGTGACGGCCTCCGAGCGCCGCCACTTCGGCAATACACAGAAGCGCGAAGGCTCCGCGAACACCCTTCCCGGCTGGAGCAGGCCCGAGAGGTCCACGCGCTGCTCCATCTCGAGCCCCACCTTCCCGCCCAGGTTCGCCGCCACCTCCGCGTTGGGCAACGCCACTCGCATCGTCGCCACCGGCTCGTCGCCCGCGTAGACGAGCACGTGCACCGTGGTGTCGAGCGTGTCGACACACGTCACCTCTCGACGAGACAGCGCGGACTGCTCGGGCAGCAATCCCAGTTCTCCGCCGAAGACAGCCCAGCGGATGCGAGCCACGGCATCGAGCTCCCGCTGGGTGGTGGCGACACGCCAGCGCCAGTGCCTGCACGTCATGGGTACTCTCCTGGTAGCGAGGCGGGTCTGTGTCTCGCCGCCCTCCCACGTACTTTCGTCGCAGGTGACGTGAGTTCGACGGAGGCTCTGTGTGAACAGGCGCACGGGCGACGAGGTGGTCGAGTGCACCCCGCCCCCTGGGGCGTTGAGGTAGTGATGGCCGAACACCCCCGTCGAGCCGAGCTCAACATCCAGTGGCCGGCCAATATTGAAGGGCTCAAGGCCGAAGCGGGCGACTACGCCGTCCTGACGGCCATGCACGTCAAGGCGCCCATTGATTTCCCCACGTACACGTGGCTCACGGGCTTCACGAGCACGGACTTCTCCTGGGCGATTCCGGCGGATCCCCAACCGCTTCCCCAGAACCCGAACAACCTCCCTCTCGCCGGGACGTTGAACTGTCCTTTCATCCGCCGTGGGCTCCTGCGACTTGGCGGAAGCGGCGTCGCATAGACGGCAATGGATTGACAATCCACCATCCGCACCGCGCTGTAGCGCCCCACGCCACGAGTCGGGCGGATTCGTGGCGGGACGGGCCACAACCCGCTGTCCACCCGCCAACACTCACCCCTCCCGTCGGGGCAGGGAGGTCCGTGAGCCTTCCGGGGAAAACCAAAACTCCATGGCACAGGCACAAGACCTGCT
Source organism: Myxococcus sp. AM011 (assembly GCF_013372595.1). NCBI lineage: Bacteria > Pseudomonadati > Myxococcota > Myxococcia > Myxococcales > Myxococcaceae > Myxococcus > Myxococcus sp. AM011. The sequence continues at coordinate 31,922 of NZ_JABXEM010000046.1, read as the reverse complement.
TTGACAGACATCACATCCGACAATCCCTGTCGGCCGTGCCTCCTGTCTCATAAGGGGTTTCCCCATGTCATATCGTCCTGTACGAGGTCTCCTCGACCTCGTCCTGCTACCGCTGCGCCCGCTGCCCCTGTCCGTGCTCGCGCTCGGAGGCCTGTTGCTGGCCCCGGTGGCCCGCGCCGCAGACCCCGACCCCGAGGCGGAGAAGGGGGCCCCGGCGACCATCACCGGCCTCTTCCTGGAGGGTGAGGGACTGAAGGTCCGCATCCAGTGGGCCGACAATCAAGAGCTTCCCTCCAGCCTCGTGCTCTCCTCCTATGGCAACAGGGACGAGCCGACGGACAGCGTGGGGGTGACGCCGGAGCCCGGCAAGGAGACGGAGATCGAGCTGACGGGCGCCTCCAAGGAGTTCTGGAAGGAGGGCTGGTCCCAGCGGCTGGTGCTCGAGGACAAGGCGAAGGGCGAGCCCATCCTCACCCAGCCCTACAACTTCAACCTTGATTGCCCCGAGGACAAGGAGTGCCAGGTCACCGTGGCGCCGGGCGCGGCGACCAGCGGTGACGTGCTGCACGTGAGCGAGGAGCTGGACGAGGCGCTCACCAAGGTCGCGGAATCCGCTGGCGAGGGCAAGGAGGTCGACCTGGTGGACGCGGTGGTGGCCATCAACCCCACCCTGCGTGGCCAGGCGATGGTCTACGGCCTGTCGCTCTCGCGGCTCCAGGTCCTGGCCCCCTGCAACTGCGTGTGGCAGGCCGTGTACTCGCAGAACCCCTCGGGCTCCGGGTACGGCGTCTACATCAACAACAGCGGAGGCATCGTCAGCGGAACGAATGGCCCCGGCGCCAAGCACGCGCTCACCGCCCTGGGCCGCAACGGCATCTCCCACGGGTTCTCCGGCCTCAGCCAGGTCAACCTCAAGCTGTCCTGCACGCGGTGGCTCATCGCCTATTACATCGAGTGGGTCGTCACCTGGCCGTGGGGCCCGCGCTTCCCCATCCTCGTCCCCCGCATGTTCATCGCCCCGTGCACCTCGAGCTGCAAGGTGCGCTTCGACCACCAGGGCCGCATCAGCGGCTCCACCTTCGCCGCCTACACGAGCCCCGGCTCGGCCACCGCGTACGAGCAGGGTTCCTATCGCGTGGACGGCACGTATCTGTTGAACACGTCCGCCAGCAACGGCGGGTTCTTCAATCAAATCAGTGGCATGTCCGTGCTCTCCAACGTCGGGAGCATCGGCCGGGTGGACTCCTACGGCTACGTGTATGCCTACTCCCCGGTCTTCCCCTACTTCGCCTCGGCGTCCGTCTCGAATGGCCACTCCATCGCCATCCACGGCAACTCCTCGTGCCCGTTCGGCCCCTTTGGCCACGCCGCCGTGTGGACCTACGGCACGTCGCAGGGGACGCCGCAGACCACCAGCCTGCGCAACTCCATCCGGGGCTTCTTCCTGGGCTTCGGCATCTGGACCAATCCCTGAGGCCTGACGCGCGGTGATGGCGCCCCGGAGGTCGGCCCCGAGCACACGGGCCGGCCCACCGGGGCGCCGTCGTCTTCAGCGGCCCGCATGCCTGGGGCTCACAAGGATTTCACCCCTTCAGCCACTCGACGAGCCGCGTGCGCTGCCGGCCCCTCAGGCTCGTCATGACCGACATCTGGTCGAGGCTCCACTCGGTCCGAAGCTGCTTCGCCGCCCGGGCCATCCACTCGGGGAACCGCGAGGGCGCGCAGGCCCCCAGCCCCAGCGTGTCGTTCTGGAGCCCCTCGCTGTCGAAGTCGAAGACCGACACGATTCTCCCGGGCACACCGTCCGGGCCCCAGGAGGACATGGAGAAGCGGAACCAGACCGGAGCCCGGCTGTCGACCGTCAGGTGACAGTGGTAACGATAGGTCATCGACTGCCCGTCCCCCTCCTCGCCGCCCGTCGCGTAGAGTCTGAACCAGAAGACCTCTGGCTCGCCGAACCCCAGTTCGCGCGCCAGCTCGAGCGCCGGTGAGCGGGCGCGGCGCGCCTGGAGCAGCGCCTCCATCCGCTCGAACAGCGCATCCAGGGCCGGTGTGGAGCGCGCGTGGGTCCGCAGGTCCTCCAGCCGGTCCAACTCCCACCCCTGGCTCCGCACCGCCCGCTCGACATGCGGGATGAGCGCATCGAGCGAGGCCTCGGACGCGTCGATGGTCAACACCGCCAGCATGTCCAGGGCCACCTCCTCACTGGCCACGACCACGGTCTGGATCGCCTGGAGCAGCACCGGGTTCTCCGCCAGCCCCTGGAGCTTCGCCTTGCGCTGCTTCGAGCCCCAGCCATACGTCACATCCAGGTCCAGCATCCCCTGGAGCGCCATCCGCCACGACCCACGCAGGGCCTCGTCCGAGCCCTCCCGGTCCACGCTCTCGCGCAGGAAGTAGACCGCCGGACGCACGTCGCCCGCGAGCCGCTCCAGCACCGCGCGGATGACCGGCGCGGGGAGCTGCTGACAGTGACGCCCGAAGGACCCGAGGTATGAGCGGTCTTCCGGAATGAGCCGCAGCACCGCCCCCGCGGCGAGCATCGGGTCCACGTCCTCCGGAAGCTTCTTGAGCGCCTTGATGAGGCGCTCCCAATCCGGATTCGACTCACCCAGCAGCGCGTGGAGGTCTTCCGGGGCACGTCGTCGACTCATGTGTCCAGCTCTACCAGAGTCTCACCCGCACCGCTGACAAACGCATGGCGCCCGCGACCCTGTCAATGACTCGTCACGGCGGCCCGCGGCAACCCCTACCACCCCCTCGCGTGCCGCGTCACTTCCCCATCACTAGACACGATTGTCGCGCTCATCCCACAACTAAATCGAAATGGAAATTCATCCCAGACGTCCCCTTCGTGCAATTCGACACGAGGGGGTACCTTCCATGCGACGTCTGGTCGTCACCTCGCTGGCTCTGTTTCTTGGAGCCTGCGAATCAAACAACATCGATTCAGCGAGCGAAAAGCCACCTGAGACGCAACGGGCGGCGCTCACGATTCCCACCTTCACCCTGGTCAAGGACCTCAATGCGATGAGCCTGGGCCCCGCCCCCGGCTCGGTCGTGGCGGCCCACCAGCGCGTCTACTTCGGAGCCAATCACCCATCGGGAAGCGCGCTCTACAGCCTGGACCCGACGACGAGCGTGGCGACGCCCATCACCACCTTCCCCACCAGCACGGCGCCCACGCCCCAAGGCGTGTACAGACCCGCCGGCGGCACGGCGGACCTGCTGGTGTTCAGCGCCTTCGAGCCCGGCACGGGGATGGAGCTGTGGCTCTCGGATGGAACCGCCGCTGGCACCCGGCGGGTGGCGGACCTCAACCCGGGCCCGCTGTCGAGCAACGCGACGATGGTCGGGCAATTGGGTGACGCGCTCGTCTTCACCGCCATCCGGGGCAGCGACTTCCTCCTGTACCGAATGGACGCGCTGTTCCAGGTCACCCGGCTATCGAGCGAGCCGGTGACGGGACCCCCCGCGCTCCTCAACCAGCGCGTCCTCTTCGCCCAGTCCTCCGCCATCAACTCCGAGCCCTGGGTGAGCGACGGCACGGTGGCCGGCACCCAGCGCCTCAAGGACATCCATCCCACCGGCTCGTCGTCCCCCATCGGATTCACGGTCGTGGGCTCCCGCGCCATCTTCTTCGCCAACAACGGGACAGCGGGCGCGGAGCCCTGGAGCACCGACGGGACACCCGCCGGAACCTCGCTCCTCAAGGACATCCAGCCTGGCGCCAGCGGGTCGATGCCCTTCCTCGCGCAGTCACGCATCGCCAGCGTGGGCTCCACCGTCTTCTTCGCGGCGAACGATGGCGTGCATGGCGAGGAGCTATGGAAGACCGACGGCACCTCCACGGGCACCGTCCTGGTCAGCGACGCCGTTCCGGGCGCGACGGGCTCGGCCCCCACGGCGTTCACGGGGACCCCTGGCCGGCTGTTCTACACCGCCAGCCAGAGCACCACGGGCGGTGAGCCGTGGACGTCCGACGGCACCTCGGCGGGGACGTTCATGCTCAAGGACATCCTTCCGGGACCGAACCGGAGTGTCAGCGGCCGTTACGTCCCCTTCGGCGCGGGCGCGCTCTTCTTCGCCGACGACGGCATCCATGGGCGCGAGCCGTGGTTCTCCAACGGCCAACCCTCCGGCACCCAGTTGGTGAGCGACCTCTATCCGGGGAGCCGAGGGAGCGCGGACCTGCAGTTGCTATCGGTCGCGGGGGCTCGCGCCTACTTCGCCTGCACCACGCCCCTGGGCGTCAACGATCTGTGTGACACGGATGGGACGAGCGCGGGGACGCGCCGGCTGTCCCTGCCGGGTCCGGGCACCGCGCCCTCCGCGCCGACCTGGCTGGTCGCCACGCCCCAGGGCCGGGCGTTCTTCGCGGCCAGCGACGGCCTCACCGGCCGCGAGCTGTACGTCACCGACGGCACGCCCACGGGGACCCAACGATTGACGGACCTGTCCCCCGGTATCGCCGATGGCGTCACGGGGCAGATCTACGTGTTCGGCCAGAACGTCGTGTTCGCCGGCCGCACCCCGGAGCACGGCTCCGAGCTGTGGTTCTCCGACGGCACGCCACGGGGCACGCGAATGATCCGCGACATCCACCCCACGGCCGGCGTGGGCGCGTTGGATGGGATCGTCAGGACCTACGCCACCGTCCACGGCAACCACTTCTACTTCATCGCCAGCGACGGAGTGACGGGCAACGAGCTCTGGCGCACGGATGGAACCGAGAACGGAACGGAGCGCCTGACGGACGTGCTGCCAGGCCCGGCCCACAGCGCTGTCCCGGACCCGGCGCCCATCAGCTTCGGCGCCAGTCTCATCTTCACCGCACAGGACGCGCAGTTCGTCCGGTCGCTGTACTCCCTCGTTCCGGGGAGCCTCCCCGTCAGGCTCACCGCCCAGGGGCTGGGCGTCCTCAAGGCGATCCGGAATCAGAACAAGGTGTACTTCATCGCCTATCCGGTCTCGGGCACGGCAAGCACCGCGCCCGGCGGGCTGTGGTCGACCGACGGCACCCCTCAGGGCACGGTGTTCATCACCGGAGGCTCGTTCCGCGACCTCATCGCCACGGGAACGGAGGTGGCGCTCGCGGGCAGCGGCGTCCTCTACGCGTCCAATGGCACGCCAGGAAACCGCCGCCTCGTCTCGCTCGCGGGCCCGTCGAACCTGTATGACCCCGAGCCCCCCTTTGTGATGGTCGACGGCACGCTGACGTTCGTGGGCGGCAACGGGACGATGGGGGTGGGCCTGTGGCGCTCCGACCTCACGCGCCCCGGGACGACTCGCCTCTCGTCCAGCGCCACGCTGGACAGCTATGCGTGGGTGCACGCGGAGAAGGAGTACGTCTACTTCGTCGCCGACTCGGCCACGCAAGGACGAGAGCTCTGGATGTCGGACCTCACTGCGGCCAACACGCGCCTCGCCTACGACTTCGCGCCCGGGAAGCTCGACGGCTCACCCGGGCGTCCCATCCGCATCAACTCCACCCAACTGTTGCTGACCGCCAATGACGGCGCCCACGGCACCGAGCTGTGGCGCATCGACGAGGTGACCCCATGATTCCCTTCCTGACCCTGGCGCTGACCGCCACCCTCTCCAGCGTCTGCACGGGCGACCCGGCCCCTCCCGCGGGCACGGAGCTCACCGTCGTCAAGGTCCACTACCCGATGTCCACGGGGGACGTCTGGATGCTCAAGAGCTCCCCGGGGTACGAGTGGATGCGGGACACCGAGGTGGCCGATCGGAGCACCGCCACGTTCTGCGCCTACGTCCCCACCACCACGGCCGCCGTCCAGGTGCGGGCGTACCGCGATGAGGTCGCCAGTAAGGGCGCGATGTACCCCGTCTCGCGAGGCAAGACGGTCCACATCTACCCCTACTTCTCGACGGACTCCGGGCAGCTGACGACGGTGTTCCCGGCGTTCCACTCCAACGCGCTCGACAACGACCGCACCATCTGGGCCTGGCTGCCCGCCGGCTACAGCGAGAACCCGCTGCGGCGGCACCCCGTCATCTACATGCATGACGGCTGCAACCTCTTCGACGCGGCCCTGTCCATCACCGGCGACGAGTGGGAGGTGGACGAGGCCGTGGACGCGGGCATCGCCAAGGGCGCGGTCGACGAGGTCATCGTCATCTTCGTCAACCGGACCGGACAGCGCATGGCCGAGTACGTCCCTGTCACGGACCCGTCCTACCCGGACGTCCCGGCGTTGGGCGACCTGTACGTGCGGATGTTGGTGGAGGAGCTGAAGCCGCGGATCGACGCCACGCTCCGCACCCGGACAGACGCCGCCAGCACGGGCATCATCGGCTCGTCGCTGGGCGGGCTCATCTCCGTCCACGCCGCGCTGCGCCACCCGCAGATCTTCGGCCGGGTGGGGGCGCTGTCGCCCTCCGTCTTCTGGGGCAACCGTTTCATCGCCAGCTCCGCCGCCGCCAGTCCGGCGCCGGGCGCCTCCACCCGGCTGTACATCGACGAGGGCAGCCAGGAGTCCAACATCTACGCGTTGGCCCTGGCGGACGCGTTCCGCTCCGTGGGCTACACCGACGGCACCACGCTGCGGTACGTGAACGAGGCGGGCGGCTACCACACCGAGCCCTCCTGGGCCCGGCGCATGCCAGGCGTCCTGCACTACCTGTTCCCCGGCCGCTCCAACACGGCGCGGGCCCCGAGTGAGCTGAGCTCGGAGCCCTAGCCAACGGGCGACATGGGCCTCAGGGGACCCGTGGCGCGACGCGACGCAGCGTCTCGCCCGGGAGGAGTGAGCCCCACCGCGCCCCCGGAGTGAGTCACACGGGGGCGCGGCGCGGTGCCGGGCCTTACTTGAATCCGAGGAAGGTGGGCACGGGGCGGAAGAACTTGAGTCCCGGGGCCTCGCTCCGCCCGTCGCTCGGCAACGTGGAGACGTGCTGCTGGGGCGCGTCATCCGGGGAGTAGACCAGTTGGGAGGAGCCGCCTCCGTCCAGCAGGAGGATGTCCCGCGCGCCCAGGGAGTACAGGTAGCTGGCCATCGCGAAGGTGGAGGCCCCGTTCGTTCCGTCCCGCACGCATCCGCCGGGGCTGTCGTCCATGAAGTCCCGGCCCGGGTTGACGACCGCGATGAACAGCATCTTGCCCGTGTCGTTCAAGCCCACGATGGTCCTGGGGCGTCCACACTCCGGGGTGATGTCGGAGGGCGGGCGGATGTATTTCTTGTCCTTGACGATTTGGAACCCCGAGACGGCCTGGCGGAACCGGCTCGCGTCTCCGCCCGTGAGGTCCGTGCGTATCTCCGCGGGCCGGTTGCGCTGCCGGGCCTCGCTGGTTGAATAGAACACCAGCGTCGCGAGCGCCTTGCCGAACAAGCTCCCCGAGGGAGAGGCGACCACCCCGTCGCTGATGGACAGGCCGAAGGCCTTCGTGCACAGGTCCACGTACGGGAGGTAACCCTCGGAGAGGTTGAAGAAGTTGGCGTTGATCATCAACTGGATGTCTGGATGCTGGTCCATCCAACTGCCAGTGCTCATCATGCCCGTCTCCGTCATCACCTCCGGGTCGTTGTACCCCACGGACCTGTAGATGCTCGGGTAGCCAGGAGGGCACCAGGCGGCGTCGGCGGCGGGGACGACCGGCTGCACCCGCGACAGGTTCACCCTGGCCGAATACCCCTGGGTGATGAGGGCTTCGCCCTGGTGCCTGTCGCTGAAGGACACCGGCGTGCAGCAGTTGATGGCGATGGGCACGCAGCGCGGCATCTGCCGCCCCTGGTAGACGACCTCCAACCCGTCGTTGCAGACGAGTCTCTCGACCAGACAGCTATTGGAGATGTCCGGGTCGCAGTTCGCGTCCCAGACGCTGGAGTAGCAGGGCTCCTGCTCCTCGCCGCCGCAGAAGGAGGCGCTCGTCGAGCGCCGGGAGGGGCTCTGGTGGGGCGCGCCCTCGCTGGTGTCCTGGAGCCCCAGGAACGCGCCATCCATCAGCGTCCCCGTCCCGCCGCCGTCCTCCCAGCGCACATAGCGGACCCCCTCGAATCCCGCTGAGAAAGCATGGGACAGCACCTCCCAGTCAGGCACACCCGAAACACACGCGGCCCACTGGGGCCCCGAGTCCCACGTGGCCAGCACCGCCTGGGCATCATCCAGCAGCGTCACCTTGAGGGAGAACGGCGTCACGCAATCAGAAGGCTTGTACAACCCGGTGGCGTGAATGGTCCGCGCGGAGTCGAGCGCCTCCTCGGCGACTTCTTGCGCCAGCAGGTCCACGACCTGCGTGCGCCGCGCCTCGGTGCCCGTCGCCTGGAGGGCGAGGTTGCCGGCGATGCCGTCTCGCGCGGCCGCCGTCACCGAGGCCGAGCCCGCCACCGCGAGCTGCCAGCCCGTGAGGTCTCCGGTCTGCATGCCGGGGTTCACCAGGCGGTTGTCGCCGAAGACGACCACGGCGGCGTCGTCGAGGATGGCGCCGTAGTGGCCACCCCAGTACTCCAGGTCCTTGCCGCCGTCCTCGAAGCGCACATAGCGGGCGCGCGGGCCATAGTCCGCGAAGACGTGGGAGAGCGTCACCCAGTCGTGGGGGCCCCAGGTGCACGGGCCCGTCAGGGTCCTCACGCCGGAGTCATACGAGGCGAGGACGGCCATGTTCTCATCGAGCACCTGCGCCTTGAGGAAGAAGGTGTCGGGGCAGTACGCCTGGGTGAAGCGTTCGGAGACGCGGATGAGGGGCTGCTTCGCGAGCGTCTCCGGGTCGAAGCCGTGGGCCCACAGGTCCACCAGCTGGTGGCGCGTGTTCCAGACGTATGAGGTGATGAAGTAGTCCTGCACGGGGTCATCCACCGCGAGCCAACCGGCGCCGCCATTGCCGTCCACCTGCCAGCCGCTCAGGTCTCCGGCCTCCGCGCCGCCGTTCTCCAGCAGGTTGGTGAACCAGGCGGCGTGGTTGTCGTCGAAGACGCGCAGGGACGCGTTGTCCATCGCCACGCCATAGTGGCCGCCCCAGAACTCGCTGTCCTTGCCGCCATCGGACCAGCGCACGTAGCGCACGCTGGGGCCGTAGTCGCGGAAGGTATGGGACACGACGTTCGCCTCGCCCAGGCCCGGCACGCACGGCCCCGTCGTGGTCCTCACGCCGGAGTCCCAGAACGTCACCACGTTCCAGTCCGCGTCCAACAGCTCCACCCGGATGCCGTAGGTGTCCGGGCAGTACACGTGGCGGAACTCCTCACGGAGGGTGATGAGGGGCGCGGTGGCCATCGTCTCGGCGGTGAAGCCCTTCGTGTACAGGTCCACCACCTGCTCGCGGCTGTCCCAGAGGTACGACGTGCGGAAGACGAAGTCGCCTGGGGCGCCCGACACCGTCCATCCCGCGCCACCGCTGGCGGTAATCGTCCACCCGCTCAGGTCCCCTGTCTCGGCGTCCGGGTTCACCAGCAGGTTGGAGAAGAACGGCTGCTGCGCCTGGACCGGAGTGGCGAGCAACGAAGTCACGACGAGGAAGAGGCAGGGCCACGCGGAACGTGGCCACCACCCCGGGATGCGCGAGCGCATGCGGGAGCTCCTGATGAACGGTGGTGGGTGGAAACGGTCCGGAGGGCCGGCCAGACCAGGGCCGAGAGCGACTCCGCCAGCATGGGCCGAGCCCGTGTCACATGTAAACAACTTGAGACATGAGGCAGACCTGTGTCTGTTTTCACCCGGCCCGAGCGGGCGCCGTCATCCCGCCTGCCTCACGGCGGAGGACGCATCGACCGCGGGGAAGACCCCGGCGGCCGTGCCCAGAACGGCCCCGGGAATGGTAGTCTCATCTGTCTGGCCCAGGCCGCGCGGGTCCGAGGAGCATGGGAGGTCCACATCATGCGTGCAAAGGCTGGCTGGATCGCGACCGTGGGAGTCGTGACGGCCCTTGGAGTCGCCGTGCTGCTGCGCCAGGAGTTGACGGCGCGAATCCATCCGCCTCCTCCGGCGGCGCTCGCGCCCGTCCTCTCCGCGCCCGAGCCGCGTCCACCGTTGACGCCGCCCACGCGCGATGGGACGGGACTCGCCGAGGTCCGCGTCGTCTCCGCCCAGGACCAGCGGCCGCTCGCGGGAGCCATGGTCGCCATCATTCGCGAGCCCGTCGACCTGGCCAATCCCTTGGAGTCCGCGCTCACGGATGAGCAGGGCCTGGCCCGGTTCCCCACCGCCCTCCCCGGCCACTTCCACCTCTGCGCGCGTGGCGCGGGGCATGGCGAGGACTGCGAAGCAGACGTGGGCCTCGTCGCCGGAGGAACCATCACCGCCCACCTGGCGCTGCCTCCCGGCGCCACCATCACCGGACAGGTACGAAACCAGGATGGGACGCCCGCCCAGGGGGTGCGCTTGATGGCCAAGGGCGAACGCTCGGTCGATAAGTGGATGCCCACCCAGGCCATCACCGACGCTCAAGGCCACTACCGCCTGGATGGCGTTTCGCCAGGCCTCGTCTACATCCATCCCTTCGTTCCCGAGGGGCAAGGTGTGAGTCGCGACCTCGAGGTCAAGGCGGGAGAAGAGGCTCGGCTGGACATCCAGCTCGCGGGCTTCTCCACCGTGACAGTCCAACCCTTGCGCAGCCACAATCGCCGCTGGTCCCGGTTCAAGAAGTCCCAAAACGTGGATGTCATCGAAGCCGTCTCCGTCACCGTGCAGTTGCGGCGGCAGGACGATGGCACTTGGACTGGCAACGTCGAGGCGGGAAGCCACGTCGCGAGCTTGAGCGGCGTCCACGGTTGGACGACCCTCCACGGCGGGAAGAAGGTGGAGCTGACCGCCGGAGTCCCGCTGTCCATCGAGCTTCCGTATGACTCGAACATCCACGGGCCCGATAACGTGCCACCCCATCCTCCGGTGCCGCACTACTTCGAGCTGGCGGGCCATGTCCTCATGCCGGACGGCACGCCCGCGAAGGGGGCACGCATCTCCGTGATGAAGCCCACCGAGCACTGGAGAAACTGCAGTCAAAGTCCTCGCCATTACAGCCAGATCCGCTTCGAGGGTTCGGCCTTCGTGGTGAATCCCGTCATGGGGACGCAGACCCTCCATGCGTGGCTCGAGGACGGCCGCGCCGGCAAAGTCACCGTCACGGCCACCGAGGGCCAGCGGGTGGTCGCGGACATCCGCCTGGAGAACACCGGCGCCGTCGTCGGCGGCGTCGACGTCACCCTCGAGGGGCCGTATATCGTGGGCCCGATCGTGATCGTCGACGACTGGCACTTCCACCCCATGTCCTTCCGGGAGTGGGACGGGCGCTTCATCGTGGCGGGCCTTCTGCCGGGAGAGCACTTCCTGACGATGGAGGGAAAGCTCGACAAGCGCCCCTTCGTCATCGAGGCCGGGGCTCGCACGGACCTGGGGCACCTCAAGGCGGACACGCTGGCCCAGCCCCCCTGACGCGCGCGAAGCCCTCGCGTCGGGTCACCCGCGAGGCGGAGACTTTCTCTGCGTGCTCCACCTTGGGTCCATCCTCTTGAGGCAATTCTGAGATCACCTCTAGTGTTCCAGGGATGAACCCTGACGCTCCCCTGCTTCGTCGTATCGTCCGTGGCAGTGCGGTGTATGACCTGGTCGTTACCCTTCCGTTCGCGACACCGTGGACAGCGGACGCGGTGCTTTCGCTGATGCGTCAGGTGCATCAGGCACTGGCGCTGGGCGGTGAGCCCATGCCGTCGTTCGCGCCCATGCCGCTGTTCTTCACCTCCCTCTTCGGCGTCCTCGCGGTGCTGTGGGCGGGGGTCCGCATCATCCAGCCGACGGTGTTCCACGGCATCGTGGACACGCTGGGCCGTGCGGTGGTCGCCTTGTGGATGATCCTGGCGCTCTCGCAGGGGGCGACGCAGGTGCTCATCGCGTTCCTCGTGATGGAGTTGGCGGGGATGTTCGCGCAGGGCAGTGTCCTCCTGGGGGCCAGGACGAGGCTCGAGGGGGTGGTCACCGCGACGGCCCGTTGAACGGGAACGTCCTGCCGCGGACGCCGGTCCATTCCAACGGGACTGTCGTCTTCACTCTGGGGCCTGCCTATATTCACTCGCGTTCTTCACACCGATGGAGGCAGGCGCGATGGCCAGGAAGATGAAGGCGGTGCAGGTGAAGCAGTCGAAGGGGCCGCTCGAGGTCGTGGAGCGGGACGTACCCGAGCCCGGCCCCGGACAGGTGCTCATCGCCGTGGACGCATGTGGCGTCTGCCACAGCGATGCCATCGTCAAGGAGGGGTGGATGCCCCTGCAGTACCCGCGGGTGCCCGGCCATGAGGTGGTGGGCCGCATCGACAAGGTGGGTCCCGGGGTGACGGCCTGGAAGGCAGGACAACACGTCGGTGTGGGCTGGCACGGAGGTCACTGTGGCCAGTGCTCCGCGTGCCGTGTGGGCGACTTCGTCACCTGTGAGTTCCAGCAGATCTGCGGCATCAGCTACGACGGTGGCTATGCCGAATACATGCTGGCCCCGCAGGAAGCGCTGGCCCGCGTCCCGGACGGCATGAAGTCCGAGGACGCCGCGCCGCTCTTGTGCGCGGGCGTGACGACGTTCAACTCGCTGCGGAACATGGGCGCGAAGCCGGGTTCGCTGGTGGCGGTGCAAGGCATTGGTGGCCTGGGACACCTGGCCATCCAGTTCTCGCGCAAGCTGGGCTACCGCACGGTGGCCATCTCGCGAGGGGCGGACAAGCAGAAGCTGGCCACGGAGCTGGGCGCCCACGACTACATCGACACGGAGAAGGGACCCGTGGGCAAGGCGCTCCAAGCGATGGGCGGCGCGCGCGTCATCATGATGACCGCGTCGAGCAGCAGCCTCGCGGCGGACATGATTGGCGGCCTGGGTCGCGACGGCGTCCTGCTGCTCCTGGGCGCGGGCTCGGAGCCCATCCCCGTCACCAGCCTTCAGCTCATCATGAAGCGCCAGCGCGTCCAGGGCTGGCCCAGCGGCATTCCCCAGGACTCGCAGGACACCATGGACTTCAGCGCGCTCACGGGCGTGCGCTCCCAGAATGAGGTGTTTCCCATGGAGCGCGCTGGCGAGGCCTACGAGCGAATGATGAGCAACCACGCCCGCTTCAGAGTGGTGCTCAAGATGCGATGAGCGGTGCACTCGCCCCTCGGAGGTCCGCCAGGCAATCGCTTCGTGTCGATCCCCGCACCGCCCAATCGTCGCGCTCTTGAAGGCGCCCTGCCGGCGTCCTCTCATTCCCAGAGGAGCATCCCATGTCCTACATCGATGGTTTCGTCATCGCCGTGCCGACCGCGAACAAGGAGAAGTTCATCGCACATGCCCGCAAGGGCGACCCCGTCTTCATCGAGTGCGGTGCCCTCCGAGTGATCGAGTGCTGGGGAGACGACGTGCCGAGCGGCAAGCTCACCGACTTCCGCAGGGCCGTGCAGGCCAAGGACGATGAGACGGTGGTCTTCTCGTGGATTGAATGGCCCGACAAGGCCGCGCGCGACGCTGGCATGGAGAAGATGATGAAGGACCCACGAATGAGCCCCGAGGAGAACCCGATGCCCTTCGACGGCGCGCGGATGATCTACGGCGGCTTCGCGCCGGTGGTGATGCTGGACAAGTAGCTCGCTGGCGCGGGTCCAATACGGCGTATTCCAGGGGTGAAGCTGCCGGCCTCGGCGGCTTCACCTTCGTGTACGCGAAGGGCTCGTCCTATCCGCAAGAGGCTCAAGCCGGAACGAGCTGGTCCGCGATGCGAGCCAGGTCGGAGATGGACGTCACGACCACGGCCTGGTGACAGTGCTTCTCGTAAGTGAGCATCTCGCTGTCACCGATGCCCCAGTTGCCGCGCTCCTCGGGGCAGATCCACAGCACGCGCTTCGCCTTGCGGCGCAAATCCTTCAGCGCCCAGACGTTGTTGGCGTTGTAGTTGTTGCGCCCATCACCAATCACCATGACGGTGGTGCGGCGGGTGATGCTGCCCAGGTGGTCCCGGGTGAAGTCCGCCAGCGCGCGGCCATAGTTCGAGTTGGCGCTCAGGGACACCGTCTTCCCCGCCGTCGCCATGTCGATGGCCTCGTCCACGTCGAGGTCCTTGAAGTACTGCGTCACCTCGCCCACGTCGGACACGAAGACGAACGAGCGCACGCGCACGAACAGCGACTGCATCGTGTGCATGAACAGCAACATCATCCGCGCCGCGTTGCGGACGGAGTCGGACACGTCACACAGCACCACCAGCTCCGGGCGCTCCGGGCGGCGGCGCCGGAACTGGGGCAGCATGGGCACCCCACCCCACGTCATGTTCTTGCGCAGCGTGCGACGGACATTGAGCGCGCCCTTGCGGTGCGAGCGCTGCCGACGAATCAAGCGACTGCGCAGCTTCTCCGCCAGCGTGCGCACGGCGGACTGCATCTGGTCCACCTCCGCCTGGGTGAGCAGGTGCAGCGGCTTGTCCTGCACCGTGTCGGTGCGACGCCGGATGCGAGCCTCCGCCTGACGCTTCACCTCCTGGCGCGCGGCGTCTTCAATCTTCCGCATCGCCGCGGCGACATGGCGGGACACAATCTCCACGCCCTCGGGAGACAGGCCGCGCGCATGCAGCTCGTCCTCCAGCGACTTCATGTCGGAGCGAGCCCGCTCCATGCCCGCGCCCGCCAGCATGCGCCGCGAGAAGAAGCCCGCCTGGAGCGGACTCTCCAGCTTCGACAAGTCCAACTGGAGCGAGGCCATCCGGAAGATCTGCGCCAGCCGCGCCCGGTCTCCCTCCAGCACCGCCTGCGCGAGCGGAGACATCTCCGGCAGCAGGAGGTTCATCTGGTAGATGACCATCTTCAGCGTGTCCCCCTCCAGGTAGCCCTCTTCCTGGAGCTGCGCGGCCAGGGACTTGTCGATGGCCTCGAACGTCGCCGCCGCGCCGGAGAAGAAGAAGTCGAAAGCGCGGTTGAACGTGTCCACGTCCAGTTCGCGCTTCACCAGCGTCGTCCGCATCACCGCGCGGAACAGGGCCCGGTCCACCAGCCCCACCTCGGCGGTGGCCCGCAGTGCGTCCTGCACCTCGGAGGTGCTCACGCGCACGCCGTTCTGTCGGAGCACCTCGGCGAACTCGACGATGCGCGCGTCCATCAGCTTCCCTTCCCCGTGCCCGGCCGCTCGAAGGACATCACGGCCTCCACGTGGTGCGTCTGGGGGAACATGTCCACGACCTGGAGCGCCTGCGGCTTGTAGCCCGCCTCCACCAACCCCGCCGCGTCGCGCGCGAGCGAGGCCGGGTCACACGCCACGTACACCACCCGGCGGATGCCCAGCGCCACCATCCACTTCGCCAGGCCTGGAGCCCCCGCTCGCGGCGGGTCCGCCAGACACACGTCGAAGCGCCGGCCCTCGGACACCAGCCCGTCGCACACCTTGCGCGCATCCCCCTGCACGAAGCGCACGTTGCCCACGCCCGCCTCGCGAGCACTGCGCAGAGCCAGTTCCACGCCCACCGGGGACGACTCCACGCCCAGCACCGACGCGGCTCCAGCCGCCAGCGGGAAGGTGAAGTTGCCGTTGCCCGAGTACAGCTCCAGCACGGAGTCCTCGTCCCGCGCCGCCAGCTCGAAGATGGCCGAAGTGACGAGCCCCACGTTGGCCTCCGCGTGCGCCTGCGCGAACGAATCCGGCCGCAGGTACAGCGGCACCTCCGGTCGCAGCGGCGAGTACGAGCGCAGCGCCGGCTTGCCCAGCACCCGGGGCGAGCCCTCCTTCGGCACCAGCACCGCGCCCTCCAGTCGCAGCGCCCGCACGGCGGCCTCCGCGGCCTCCACGTGCCGCGCCGTCACCTGCCCCGTCAGGTTCACCGCGAACGCGGCCTTGTCCCCCTCCGCGAGCAGGAGCACCTCCTCGGTGTCCTTCGCCAAGGGCTTGAGCAGCGGCGCCAGCTTCCCCGGCAGCGCCGTCAGCACGGGCGTGAGGGCACCGCACTCGGACACCGCGAGCCGCTCGTGGCTGCGCCGGCTGAAGTAGCCCAGCGCTCCCTTCCCCGCCGGATGCAGCACCGTGCGTCGGCGATAGCCCCAGTCCCGAGGCGCCACCAGGAGCGGCCGGACGGTGAAGTCCTCGCGCCTCAGGTGGCCCAGGTGCTCCAGGGTGGAGAGGACGATCTCCTGCTTCGCGCTCCGCTGCGCGGACTCGGCCAGGCCCAGCCAGTCACAGCCACCGCACTCGCCGGCCAGGGAACACGGGGCCACGCGGCGGTCCGGCCCGGGGGAGACCACCTCACGCAACAGGCCGCGCAGCACCCGCCCCTGGGACTCCAGGTGGACGCGCACGGTGTCGCCGGGGAAGGCGCCAGGGATGAAGACGGTGCGCCCCTGCCAGGAAGCCACGCCTTCGCCAAGCTGGCCGAGGCGGTCGATCGTCAGTGAAACGGGAGTCTCAGGGAGGGGCAGCATGCAGGCGCTCGGTGGGGGCGCCCGCGCGGGCCGCCGTTACTTCCGGGTCGCTTCCGACGGGAGCTCCGAGCGCAACCGCTCCACGAACTCCCCGATGCGCGACCGCTTGTCTTCGTCAACGTCCAGGAACTCCACCGCCATCCCCGGCAACTGCGAGGGGGCGGCGCCGAGCGCGTTGGTGCGCGTCACCCGGCCCTTCAGCTCCACCGGGAAGTGCGCTCCCGGCAGTGTCACCAGCAGCTTCACCACCGTGTCCACCGGCAGGGGCTTGTCGGTGTTGATGTAGAGGCCGCCCTTGGAAAGGTTGACGGCCCAGTCCGTCACGAAGCCGGCCACGCTGCGGTAGGCCACCGGCAGCTCGTATTCGACTCGCGGCGCGCGGTGGTCGATGGGGTTCAACTTCTCCGAGGTGTCGGCCATGAAAGGGGCTCCGCCGGGGAAGTCGTCCATACCACCCTCCCCCAGCGGCGCACCTTAGCCTTGAGCGCTCAGACTTTCATCTCGCGCACGTCCGGCGCGATTTTCAGCTTCGGCTCGGTGAGCTTCTGGACCAGCTCCACCGTCACGCCCGGGGCCAGCTCGCGCAGGACGAGCCCCTCCGGCGTCACGTCCAGGAACGCATGGTCCGTGACGATGTGGTGCACGCACTTCAGGCCTGTCAGGGGCAGCGAGCACTTCTTGAGGATCTTCGGCTGACCCTCCTTGTTCGCGTGCTCCATGGCCACGTAGATGCGCTTGGCCCCCACGGCCAGGTCCATGGCGCCTCCCATGCCCTTGACCATCTTCCCGGGAATCATCCAGTTGGCCAGGTCCCCCTCTTCGGAGACCTCCATGGCGCCCAGCACGGCCATGTCGATGTGGCCGCCCCGAATCATCCCGAACGACAGGGCCGAGTCGAAGAACGCGGCGCCCTTCACCGTCGTCACCGTCTCCTTGCCCGCGTTGATGAGGTCCGGGTCTTCCTTGCCCGCCTCGGGATACGGCCCGATGCCCAGCAGGCCGTTCTCCGACTGGAGCACCACCTCCACCCCCTCGGGGATGTAGTTGGGGACCAGCGTGGGGATGCCGATGCCCAGGTTCACATAGAAGCCGTCCCGCAGCTCCAGGGCGATGCGCTTCGCGAGTTGTTCACGAGTCAGTGGCATGGGGTCCTCAGGCCGTCTTGCGGACGGTGCGCCGCTCAATCCACTTCTGGAGGTTCTTCGCCTGGACGATGCGCTTCACGAAGATGCTCGGGAGGTGCACCTGGTCCGGGTCCAACTCGCCGGGCTGAACAATCTCCTCCGCCTCGACGATGGTGACCTTGGCCGCCATGCACATCATCGGGGAGAAGTTGCGCGCCGTCTTGTTGAAGATGAGGTTGCCGTGGGTGTCCGCCTTCGCCGCGTGGATGATGGCGAAGTCCGCCTTCAACGGCGTCTCCAGGACGTGCAGCCGGCCGTCGATGATGCGCGACTCCTTGCCCTCGGCCACCTGCGTCCCCGCGCCCGTGGGCGTGAAGAAGCCACCGATGCCGCAGCCGCCCGCGCGGATGCGCTCGGCCAGGGTTCCCTGCGGGTTCAGCTCCACCTCCAGCTCGCCGGAGAGGTACTGCCGCTCGAACTCCTTGTTCTCTCCCACGTAGCTCGACACCATCCGCTTGACCTGCTTGTTCTGGAGCAGGATGCCCAGGCCGAGCTCGGTGGTGCCGCAGTTGTTGGAGATGATGGTGAGGTTCTTCACGCCCTTGCGGTGAAGCGCCTCGATGAGATTCTCAGGATTGCCACACAACCCGAAGCCGCCGCTCATCAGCGTGCAGCCATCCGGGATGTCGGCGACCGCCTCGTCCGCGCTCGCGTAGACCTTGTTCATTCGCCCTCCCGATAACGGAAACGGGGTGAAGGCCACCAAGGCCCCCACCCCGTCCCTCTCCCCGCGGGGAGAGGGTTGACTACCGCTCCACCATCAGCGCGATGCCCTCGCCGCCGCCGATGCACAGCGACGCGACGCCCCGCTTCTTGTCCTGGTCCTTCATCGTCTGCAGCAGCGTCACCAGCACGCGCGCACCGGAAGCGCCGATGGGGTGACCGAGCACCACCCCGCCACCGCGCACGTTCACCTTCGCCGGATCCAACCCGAGGATCTTGTTGTTCGCGAGCGACACCACCGCGAACGCCTCGTTGATCTCCCACAGGTCCACGTCCGCCACGCTCACGCCCTTCTTCTTCAGGAGCGTGTTGATGGCGTCCGCCGGGGCAATCGTGAACTCCACCGGCTTGCGCGCGGCCTGCGCGTAACCGGTGATGCGGCCCAGAATCGTGCGGCCCTCGGCCTTCGCCTTCTCCTCGCTCATCAGCACCAGCGCCGCGGCGCCGTCGTTGATGGAGGACGCGTTGGCGGCCGTCACCGTGCCGTCCTTCTTGAACACCGGCTTGAGGCCCGGAATCTTGTCCGGCTTGGCGTTGCGCGGGCCCTCGTCCTCGGAGACCGTCGTCACCTCGTCCGGCTTCTTGCCGGGGATCTGCACGGGGACGATCTCGGCGGCGAACAGGCCTTCCTTCTGGGCGTGAATCGCGCGGCGGGTGGACTCCAGCGCGAACTCGTCCTGCTGCGCGCGGCTGATGCCCTGCGACGTGGCGCACTCCTCGGCGCACAGGCCCATGTGGACGTTGCCATACACGTCCCAGAGACCGTCGAGGATCATCGCGTCCTTGAACTCCACGTTGCCCATGCGAGCGCCACCGCGCATCGTGTGGCTCACGTAGGGCGAGTTGCTCATGGACTCCATGCCGCCGGCGACGACGACGTCCGCCTCACCCAGGGCAATGGCCTGCGCGCCCGCGATGACGGCCTTGAGGCCGGAGCCACAGACCTTGTTCAGCGTGGTGGCGGGAACTCCCTCGGGGAGGCCGGCGAAGATGGTGGCCTGACGGGCAGGCGCCTGGCCGACACCCGCCTGGAGCACACAGCCCATGATGACTTCCTGGACGGTCTCCGGCTTCACGCCCGCGCGCTCCAGCGCGGCCTTGATGGCCACCGCGCCCAGCTGCGGCGCCGTCAGCTTGGCGAGCGCTCCCTGAAAGGCGCCGATAGGGGTACGGGCCGCGCCCACGATGACGACGTCACGAGCCATGAAAACTGCCTCCTCTTGAGGATGTACGGATGTCCTTCGATAACAGCGGCGGTGGCCCTTATCACCGGGCGTTCCCCGGAGTTCAAGCGTCCTCGCTCGCCGTCCGGACATGAGCGTCCACTGCTCGCGACGCACCGCGAAACCGCCCCCAACCGCGCGAAGTTCCTCCTCCTTCCGGACACCCACCACCCGACCAGTCGGTCGCTCGCGCCACGCTCGTGGCCCGTATTTGACCTTGAGGTACAAAACGACCTAACACCCCGGGCATGGCACGTCCGAGGAAGTTCCAGGCCGAGGCGGCGGTGGCGAAGGCGATGGAGGTCTTCTGGGAGAAGGGCTACGCGGCGGCGTCTCCCCAGGAGCTGGGGGAGCGGATGGGGCTGGGTCGGGGCAGCCTCTACAACGCGTTCGAGAGCAAGCAGGGCCTCTTCGAGTGCGTGCTGCGCCACTACCACACGCACGAGGCGCCCAAGCTGCTCGCGTTCCTGACGCGGCCCGGCCCCATCAAGGCGCGCCTGCGGGCCCTGTTCCTCGCGGTCATCGAGATTGACGTCGCGGACCCCGAGCGCCGGGGATGTCTGGCCATCAACACCGCGATTGAACTGGCGGGACGCGACGCGGGCGCGGCCCGGCTCGCGGCGCGGATGTTCGAGCAGACCGAAGCCGCCTTCCTGTCGCTCCTCGAGGAGGGCCAGCGCACCGGCGAGGTCGACGCCGCGCGTGACGCGAGAGAGCTCGCGAGCTTCCTCCTCAACAACCTCACCGGCCTCCGCGTGCTCGGAAAGACGGCGGAGGACACCACCCGTCTCACCCGCATCGTCGATGCCCTCATGAGGTCCTTCTAGTCATGCGCGTCTCCCCCGCCCTCCTCCTCTCCCTGCTGTCCCTCACCGGTGGCTGCGCGCACCAGGCGACGACGTCCAACACCTCGCCTCCAGCGCTGCGCCTCTACGCGCTGGATTGCGGACGCATCGACATCCACGACATGGGGTTCTTCACGGACGGGAGTCATCCCAATGGCCAGAAGGGAGAGATGTCCGGCCCCTGCTTCCTCATCCGCCATCCCCAGGGCGCGCTGCTCTGGGACACCGGGCTGGATGACGTCATCTCCCGGAGCCCGGACGGCGTGACGGATGCGGTGGGCTTTCGCGTCCACGTCCAGAAGACGCTGCACGCGCAGCTCGCCCAGTTGGGCCTGAAGCCCTCGGACGTGCGCTACGTGGGCTTCTCCCATCTGCACGCGGACCATGCCGGCAACGCCAATGCCTTCACCGGCTCCACGTGGCTGCTCCAGCGCAAGGAGCTGGCGTGGGCCACCGCGACGCCCGCGCCGCCGGGCGTGGACCCGACGAAGTTCTCCACGTGGCGCGAGGCGAAGGTGGAGCCGCTTGAGGGAGATCGCGACGTCTTCGGCGACGGCAGCGTGCGAATCCTCTCCACGCCGGGACATACGCCGGGCCACCAGTCGCTGCAGGTGAACCTCCCTCGGACGGGGACCGTCGTCCTGTCGGGGGACCTCTGCCACACGCGAGAGAACTGGGAGCGCCATGTCGTGCCTGGCTTCAACACCAGCCGCGAGCAAACCCTCTCATCCATCGACCATGTGGAGACGCTGGTGAAGGACGCCAAGGGCCGATTCATCGTCCAGCACGCGCCCGAGGACTTCCGCGCGCTGCCCTCGTTCCCTGGCTACCTGGAGTAGGCGTCTGGAACGGCAACGGCCGGGCCCCCTTTCGGGAACCCGGCCGTCACGCCGTGAGGCGATGCTGAGCGAAGACTACTTCTTCGTCAGCTTGCCCATCACGTCGCCGAGGCGCGCCTTGGAGCCTTCCGCCTGCTTGCGGAGGTACTCGCGGTAGTCGTCGCCTTCGCCGATCAGCGCCTTCATGGACAGGGCGACCTTCCGGTCCGGCGTGTTGATGTCGATGATCTTCACCTCGACATCCTGCGCCTCCTGCACCACGTCACGCGGGTTCTCGACACGCTCCTCCTTCAGCTCGGAGACGTGGACGAGACCCTCGATGCCCGGCTCGATCTCCACGAACGCGCCGAAGTCGGTGACCTTGGTGACCTTGCCCTTCACGCGGCTGCCGACAGGCAGGCGCTCGGACAGCGTCTCCCAGGGGTCCGGCTGGAGCTGCTTGATGCCCAGGCTGAACCGCTCGTTCTCGACGTCGATGTTGAGGACCACCGCCTCGACCTCGTCGCCCTTCTTGAACATCTCGCCCGGGTGCTTGATGCGCTGGGTCCAGGAGATATCGGACACGTGCACCAGGCCGTCCACGCCCTCCTCGACGCCGACGAACACGCCGAAGTCGGTGACGTTGCGGATCTGACCCTTGATGACGGAGCCGATCGGGTACTTGTCCTCGAGCAGCGTCCAGGGGTTCTGCTCGATCTGCTTCATGCCCAGCGCGATGCGCTTGGCCTTGGGATCGATATCCAGGACGACGGCCTCCACCTCCTGGCCGACCTCCAGGATCTTGGACGGGTGCTTGAGGCGCTTGGTCCAGGACATCTCGGACACGTGGACGAGACCCTCGACGCCCTGCTCGATCTCGATGAACGCGCCGTAGTCGGTGATCGACACGACCTTGCCCTTGACGCGGGTGCCGACCGGGTACTTCTCGTCGGCGCGGTGCCACGGGTCCTCCTGGATCTGCTTCAGGCCCAGGCTGACGCGCTCCTGCGTCGGGTCGAACTTGAGGACAACGACGCGGACCTCGTCGCCCACATTGAACATCTCGCTGGGGTGACCGATGCGGCCCCAGGACATGTCCGTGATGTGGAGCAGGCCGTCGATGCCGCCCAGGTCGATGAAGGCGCCGTAGTCCGTGAGGTTCTTGACGACACCCTTGAGGACCGCACCCTCCTTCAGGTTCTTGAGGGTCTCCTTCTTCATCTCCTCGCGCTGCTTCTCGAGGAGGACCCGGCGCGACAGGACGATGTTGCCGCGCTTCTTGTTGAACTTGATGACCTTGAACTCGAATTCCTTCGAGATGTACTGGTCAAGGTTGCGCACGGGCCGGATATCCACCTGGCTGCCGGGCAGGAACGCCTTCACGCCGATGTCGACGGAGAGGCCTCCCTTCACGCGACCCACGATGGTGCCCTTGACGATCTCATCGCGCTCACAGGCGGCGCTGATCTCGTCCCAGATGCGCATCTTGTCGGCCTTCTCCTTGGAGAGGACGACCATGCCGGTGTCGTTCTCGCGGCTCTCCAGGAGGACCTCAACGGGGTCGCCCGCCTTGACGGAGACCTCTCCGCGAGGATTGGTGAACTCGGAGATCGGGACCTGACCCTCGGACTTGTAGCCGATGTCGACGATCGCGAAGTCCTTCGTCACCTGCACCACGGTGCCCTTGACGATCTCCCCTTCCTTCAGGATGCCGTCGCCACCGCGCTGCTTGAGCGACTCTTCGAACATCGCCGCGAAGTTTTCTTCCCCGGCGTCAGTCTCGACCTGCTGGTTCACGTTCTGCTGCATGGAAATGGAAGTCCTTTGATACGGCACAGCTGCCCCCTGATTTGAGGAACGCGGGCCCATGCGGGGCGCAACGAGAGTCCGCGGACGTCCCCACCTCTGGGGACTTTTGAATGGTGCTGAATGAAGCCGCGCACCCTAGACACCGGTTATTCCGGTAGTCAAGCGAGCACGTGCCCCATGTGCTGTTCGGTGGATGCGATCACCCGGAACTGTCAAGACCCGGGACAGCCATCCGCACCCATCTTTCTAAGAACGCTCGCCCACCTTCGCAGCCCTCCCGCTTCAGAGGACCCCGCGAGCGTCCGCTTCGCCTGTTCGGCCAGCGAGCGCGACAACCTACTCGAAAAATCCACTGAAATGCGACCCACATCGTGCGGCCGCGTTCCGCTCGTGGGTCGAGGTCCACGAGTCCAGTGCCCGGCATGAGTCATGGGGGGTGCGCCCGGGGGGGTGGACTGTTCCCACATGTCGGCGGCCGCGGGCCTCTTCCTTCCCTTCCTGTCTGGGATTCCCTGAGCAAGGCATTGGCCGCGTCGAGCGCGCACGCCCGTGCGTCCGCGAGGGACGCGAATCACCCACATGGCCAGGGGCGCTGTCCTCTGGAGCCAGTCCCCCACCCTTCCGGGCATGAGCGCTGCACTGGGGCCGTCCCCGTCAGCCCACCTCTCATCGGCCAGGACGCGACTTCATGATTCGGATCGACAAGGGCGGTGCGCCCGGAGGCGCCCGGGAGAAGTGCGCGGAAATCACCCAGGAGCTCCGGGACATCTACGCGCAGTTGGAGGGCCAGTACCGGGCCAGGACGGGCAAGGGGCCCGTCGCCTTCGACAAGGAGGCCATCGTCGAAGAGCTGCTCGGCCCTCGACCCACGAAGGCCCAGAAGCAGCGCCTGCTGGGCAAGCTGGGGCTGGTGAAGTTCGGCGAAGAGCTGGTGGAGGTGATGAACGAGCGGCTCCTCGACGAGCAGGTGCTCCATCAGCTCCAGGGAGACTGGAGGGCGCGCTTCGGCGCGTACCTGGACGGCTTCCATGCCGTGGCGCTGGAGGCCCGGAAGGTCTGGGACGCGAAGCTGTCCGGCATGTCACCGGAGGCCCGCCACCAGCTCCTCGGCGTCATCCGCCCGCTCTACCAGCAGTCCGTGCTGACCTCCGGGCGTCCCTGGCTGAGCGCGCCCGCCATCAACGCGCTGGAGCTGCCCTGGTTCGCGCCACAGGAGCTCGCGGGGTGGACCTTCCCTCCGGCGTTGAACTCGATGTCCCTGGATTTCAAGGTGGGAGCCGTCGCGGCCCATCAGGCGCAGGTGGCCGACTTCCGGGAGCGCTGCCGGACTTCGGAGGCCTTGCGCAAGTACACGTCGCTGGCGTGGATGTGCGGCACGCCGGACGGCCTTCCCGCCGAGGGGGCCTTGTGGGGCTTCGCCTTCGACTTCCACGCCGGCTACCTCAAGAAGGGCAAGCACCCTCCCCGGGACATGGGGGACGCGGACCTTCGCGCCATGGCGACGGCGCCCGAGCCCGTGCGTGGCGCGCTCGCCTACTACGCGTTGTCGGTGCGCCTCATGGGGGACCTCATCGACGAGAAGATGGCGGGTGCCTGGAAGACCGTCACCCGGCCGCTCATCGGCTTCAAGTCGGAGATCTTCAGCAGCGACTACTACTCCGGACACGGCATCAAGGAGGCGCTGCTCAACTCGCACCACGGCAAGTGCGCCTTCTGCGAGTCCAAGGTGAAGTACCTGGCGCACGGGGACGTGGAGCACTTCCGCCCCAAGGCGGGCTACGAGCAGGGATATGGCTTCAACCTGGATGGGTATTTCTGGGAGGCCTACGCCTGGGAGAACCTCTACTACTCGTGCCAGGTCTGCAATCAGATCCACAAGGGGAACAAGTTCCCCGTCCTGCTGAATGACCAGCTCGTGGAGGTGCGCTCCACCGCGACCCGCAAGGTGTCCGAGGAGCGCTCCGTGCTCATCGACCCGGGCCTCGAGGACCCCCGGCTGGCGGTGCGCTTCAACGTGTGGACGGGCGAGGCCTATCCCTACGACTTGCTGCGCTGGTTCCTGGACACGCGCAAGGGCCGGCAGGACGCGGACGAGTTCGCCTGGAGCGAGCCCAAGGCGATTCCGTCCATGCAGGGGCGGTACGAGGTGAAGGTCCACCCGACGAACAAGTCGTTCGTGGTGACGGGCAACGGGCACGAGATGTTCCAGGTGGTGCACCAGGCGCCGCCGGTGGCGCTGCGGGGAGTCCGCACCATCCAGATACTGGGGCTCAACCGGCCGGAGCTGGTGCTCCAGCGCGTGTCCCACCTGCGCCACCTGCGCGGCGTGTTCTGGGCCTTCCTCGTCGAGCAGTCGGAGAGCGCGGCGGCCCGGGCGGCGCTGGACGATTCGCGCAGGCCCTCCGCCGAGTTCAGCTCGCTCGCCATCGACGCGTGGGAGACGTGGGGCCGCGAGGTGACCCGGGTCAAGGCCCAGGTGTCCCAGCAGCAGGTCAACCCGATGAACGTAGGCCTCGCCGTGGACGCGTGGCTTGCCCAGTACACGGCGCTGATGCGGCAGCAGCCCGTGTACGCGGACACACCGGACGAGAGCTGGGAGATGAGCGACGCCATCATGTACCACGTCGGTCCGCACCAGGTGAACGCGGACGAGCGCGGGCTGGTCTACCTCAAGGGCGACGAGGAGTTGGAGAAGTCCGCGGGCTGGTACCTGGGGATTCCCGAGGAGGACCACGGGCTCAAGGTCCACTTCTACGACGAGGATGACGACGAAATCGAGCAGATGACGCTGAAGCAGATCATCGACGCCAAGCAGGCCTGGCGCAGCTTCAACAAGGCGACGTCGGTCCTCGTGAAGGGCCCCTTCAAACAGAAGCTGGGCTTCTGACCCCGCGCGAGGTGGATGGACATGGCGGAAGACAAGGTCCGGGTCGCCGAGGCGGGTGATTCGGTGGAGAGCATCGCGTCCGAGCACGGGCACATCTGGCAGACATTGTGGGAGCACCCTCGCAATCAGGCGCTGCGCGAGCTGCGTGGGAATCCGCACACGCTCCTGCCGGGAGACGAGGTCTTCGTCCCGGCGCTGCGCCAGCGGATGAAGCAGGTCCTCACGGGGCGAAAGCACACCTTTGTGCGCAAGGGCATTCCCTCCAAGCTGCACCTGGTGCTGCGCGTGGGGAGCGAGGTGTTGAAGGACACGCCCTATGCGCTGGAGGTGGACGGGGTCATCCTGAAGGGACGCAGCGGTGCGGACGGGAGCATCGTGCACTCGGTGTCGCCCACGGCGGCGACGGGGATGCTTCGGATTGGAGAGGGCTTCGCGTCGCGCCTCATCCCCATCTCATTGCGGCACCTGCACCCGCTGGACACGGTGAGCGGTGTCCAGGGGCGACTGAAGAACCTGGGCTATCCCGTGGATGAGGTGAGCGGCGAGCTGGATGGACCGACGCAGGCGGCGCTCCAGAAGTTCCGGGCGGACCAGCAATTGCCCTCGGGGACGGGCATCGATGATTCGCTGAGGTCCGCGCTCCAGCGGGTGTATGGGCATTAGGGTGACAAGGGGCCCACGACGCGTCAGACGTCGGAGACGCGCACCACGAGCTTGCCGAAGTTGCCGCCCTCCAACATGCGGATGAGCGCCGCCGGCGCGTTCTCCAGCCCATCGACGCGGTCCTCTCGCAGCTTCACGCGGCCGTCGGCGACCCACGCGTCCATGTCGCGACGGAAGGCGTCGTAGCGGTCACCGTAGTGGTCGAGGATGATGAGGCCCTGCATGCGGATGCGCTTCTGCTGCAACACCGCCAGCACCTGCGGCAACCGATTCGGGCCCGGTGACGTGTCGCCGTTGTAGCTGGAGATGGTCCCGCACAGCGGCACGCGAGCCCAGTGATTGAGCAACGGCACCACCGCCTCGAACATCTCACCACCGACGTTCTCGAAGTAGACGTCGATGCCGCGCGGGCAGGCGGCGGCGAGTCGCTCGGCCAGCCTCGGCTCGCGGCGGTCGAGGCACACGTCGAAGCCCAGCTCCTCGACGGCGTAACGGCACTTGTCCGTGCCCCCGGCGATGCCCACCACCCTCGCGCCCTTCAATCTGGCGATCTGCCCCACCACCGCCCCCACGGCCCCCGTCGCCGCGGCGACGACCACCGTCTCTCCTGGCTTGGGCTCGCCAATGTCCAGCAAGCCCACGTGGGCGGTGAACGCGGGCATGCCGAGCACGCCCAGGGCCAGTGACGGCTGCTTCATCTCACCGAGCGGGACCAGGTCCTGCCCATCCGACAACGCGTAGTCCTGCCAGCCGGAGTTGCCCAGCACCAGGTCCCCGACCTGGAAGCGCGGATGCCTGGAGGAGACGACCCGGTCGACCGTGCCGCCCACCATGGGTTCACCGACCCGCACCGACGACGCGGCATACGCCGGGGGGACATCGTTCATCATCGGGCGCATGTACGGGTCCAGCGACAGGTACAGGGTGCGCAGCAGCACCTGTCCTTCCCCCGGAGCGGGGACGTCGGCTTCTTCGAGACGGAAGTCCCGCGATGTCGGCATGCCGTGAGGACGCGCGGCGAGGACGACACGACGATTGCGGGTATCGCTTTGAGGCATGGGTGCTGACTCCAGGGGTGTGGCGAGAAAACGTTCAGCGCACCCTGTCCCGGCAAGCCGTGAGCGAGCGCGCACGAGCCACTCACGGTGTGCCACCGCGAGCAGCTCGGCCGACGAAAAAGAAGGTGACGAAGCGAAGACGCGTCTTCGACGCGGACGCGTTATGCGAGTCCCAGCAACCGCCGTGTACCAACCATGGCCGTGTCCAGCGGCGTGCGGTCGCGGGAAATCTTGGCCAGCAGCCCCGCGCCCAGCCAGGACTGGTAGAGAGTGATTGCGACCGCCCGCGTGTCCAGCGGAGCCGTCAGCGAACCGTCCTCCCTCCCTGCATCAAGACAGCGCGACAGTCTGTCGATGATGCCCTGAGTCCCGCGCTCCAGCGCCGCGCGCATGCTCCCGGACAAGTCACAGACCTCCGCGCCGAGCTTCACCACGAGACATCGGCCCCGGGCCTCTTCGTCGAGCTGAGAGGCAAGCCAGTCCTGGAAGTACCCCAGCAGGCGCTGCGCGGACGTGCCCGGCACCGCCAGCAACACCTCCATCCTCGCCAGGTAGTCCGCGAAGTACGTCTCCAGCACCGCCTCGCCGAAGGCCTCCTTCGAGTCGAAGTAGTAATAGAACGAGCCCTTCGGGACCTTCGCCGCCGCCAGCACCTCCGCCAGGCCCACCGCGGTGAAGCCCTTGCTCGCGAACAACGGATGGGCCGCATCGATGATGTGCCGACGGGCATCCTGCTGGGGGGCCGCGCTCACGCTCATGGCCCTTTGCTAACGACCAGTAGACCGGTCGTCTAGTCGATTCGTGGCAAGTTCAGGGAGTCTTCCAATCCCCGTAGCAGCCCACGAGCCCACACGAAGGACACCGGCATCCCACATAGAACCAGCGGACGTCCGTGCTGCCTTCGTAGAACGCGGACCCCACGGTGAGCTCGAAGCGAGTTCCCCCACAAGGGCACTCGCATTCCCCCAGCTCCGCGTCGTCGAGGTACTCGGCGCTGTCCCCCACGGGAATCTGATGCTGGCACGTCGGGCACGTCTGGACGGCCGCGCCCTCGTCATCATCGAGCAACAACTCCAGCACCTCGGAGCCACAGGGGCACCGCAGGTCTTCCATCCGCGCGATGGGGTACTTGTTCTTCTCGCTGTAGCCCGCCAGGAAGGTCCTGAGGTCCGCGCGCGAGTCGCCGTACGAGTAACGTCCCTTCCGCTTCAGCCCCATGGGTCCACTCCTCCCTGGCCGCGAAGCGGAAGAACGAAGCCTCGCCTCAGCCCAGCAGTTTGAAGCTCTCGCGGGCAATCACCATCCGCTGCACCTCGCTGGTGCCCTCGTAGATGGTCTGCACGCGCGCGTCGCGGAAGTACCGCTCCACCGGGAACTCGTCGATGTAGCCGTAGCCGCCGTGAAGCTGCACGGCCTTGTCACAGACGCGATTGCTCGTCTCGCTGGCGAACAACTTCGCCATCGACGCCTCGCGGGTGAACGGCTGCTTCTGGTCCTTCATGTACGCCGCGCGCAGCGTCAGCAGCTCCGCCGCGTCGATCTGCGTCTTCATGTCGGCGATCATGAAGCGCGGCCCCTGGAACTCGCCAATCGCATGACCGAACGCCTTGCGGTCCTTCACATAGGACACGGTGGCCTCCAGCGCCGCGCGAGCCACGCCACACGCCTGCGAGGCGATGCCGATGCGCCCGCCATCCAGCGCGACCATCGCCAGCCGGAACCCCTGCCCTTCCGAGCCCAGCAGGTTCTCCGCCGGAATCACGCAGTCCTCGAACGTCAGCGCGACGGTGTTCGACGAGCGCAGCCCCATCTTGTCCTCGTGGCGACCGATGATGAGACCCTTCGTCCCACCCTCCACGATGAAGCACGACAGGCCCTTGTTGCCGGCCGGCGACGTGCGCGCCCACACCACCATCACGCCCGCGTACGCGCCGGACGTAATCCACTGCTTGCTGCCGTTGATGACCCACGAGTCGCCACGGCGGACCGCGGACGTCATCAGCGCGCCCGGGTCGGAGCCCGCGTGCGGCTCGGAGAGCGCGAACGAACCCGCCACGGCCTCACCCGACGTCAGCCGCGTCACGTACTTCTCGCGCTGCGCCTCGGTGCCGAACGCGTTGATCAGCTCCGCGCACATGTTCGTCACGGCCATCGCCACGGACGTGGACGCATCCGCCGCGGCCATCTCCATCATCGCCAGCGCGTAGGACACGGCGCCCGCTTCCGAGCCGCCGTACTTCGCCGGGATGTTCACGCCCAGCAGCCCCAGCTCGCCCAGCTCCTTGAAGATTTCGGTGGGAAAGCGCTCCTGGCGGTCCAGTTCGCGGGCGAGCGGCGCCACGCGCTCCCGCGCGAACTTGCGGGCCGTCTCGCGAATCAGCGTCTGCGTCTCGGTCAGCTCGAGGTTCACGTCGGTCGTCCTACTCGATGGCCTTGAGGTTGAACGGATACTCGATGGGGTGGTCGGCGCCGTCCGGAGGCTTGGGGAACGTCATGGACGACAACACGGCCACCACGCAGTCATGAAGGTTCGGGTCCTTCAGCGTGCTGCCCTTGCGCACCTTCGCGCCCTTCACCAGACCATTGGCGTCGATGGTGAAGGACGTGAGCAGCTTGCCCTCCGCCTTCTTGTTCTTCTCCGCCATGTGGTCCTCGTAGCACTCCTGGATCCGCCCCTGGTTGTACGTGACGACCTGGCGGATGGAGTCCGGAGTGAACGGCAGGCGGGCCACGTCCGGCGCGTCGCTCTTCGCGGGCACCTTCGTGGTGGGGGCCGGCTTCCCGCCCTCGGGCTTCTTCGCTGGAACGCTCTCCGCGAACGCGGCGGTCGAGACCAGAATCAGAACGGGAAGCAGTGCCCTCTTCATGGTGCCTACTCCTTCAGGACGTTGGCGGAGATGACGATGCGCTGAATCTCGCTCGTCCCCTCGTAGATCTCGGTGATGCGCGCGTCACGCACGTGGCGCTCGGCGTCCATCTCCTTGCTGTAGCCCATGCCGCCGTGCACCTGGAGGGCCTTGTTCGCCACGCGGCTGGCCATCTCGCTGGCGTACAGCTTCGCCATCGCGCTCTCCGCGCTGTGGCGCACGCCCTTGTCCTTGAGCAGCGCCGCGCGCCACACCAGCAGGCGGGCCGCGTCGATCTCCATCGCCATGTCGGCGATCATGAACTGGATGGCCTGGTGCTCGCGGATGGGCTTGCCGAAGGACTTGCGCTCACCCGAGTAGCGAACGGCCTCCTCGTACGCCGCGCGGGCGATGCCCAGCGCCTGCGAGGCAATGCCAATGCGGCCACCGTCGAGCGTGGACATGGCGACCTTGAAGCCCTCGCCCTCCTTGCCCAGGATGTTCTTGGCCGGCACGCGCATGTCCTCGAAGAACATGGAGCAGGACCAGGCGGCGCTGATGCCCATCTTCTTGTCGGGCTCGGCGCGGGTGAAGCCGGGGGTGTTGGTGGGCACCAGGAAGGCGGTGATGCCCTTGTTGCCCGCCTCCTTGTTCGTCATCGTGAACAGGACGATGGCGTCGGCCTTGGGGCCGTTGGTGATCCAGTTCTTGGAGCCGTTGATGACGAACTCGTCACCCCGGCGCACCGCGACGGTCTGCTGGGCGGCGGCGTCGCTGCCGGCCTCGGGCTCCGTCAGGCCGAAGCAGCCGAGCTTGTCGCCCCGGGCGAACGGCGCGAGGAACTCTTCCTTCTGGGCCTCGGTGCCGAACTTCGACACCGGGTCGCAATAGAGCGAGTTGTTCACGCTCATGATGACGCCGGTGGAGGCACAGCCTCGGCTGATCTCCTCCATGGCGAGCGCGTAACAGACGTTGTCCAGACCGGCGCCGCCGTACTTCTCGGAGACGGCCACGCCGAGCAGCGACAGCTCGGCGAGCTTCTTCACCGCATCCGTGGGCCAGGTGTGGTGTTCATCCCACTTCCGGGCGTTGGGGGTCAGTTCCTTGGCGGCGAACTCGCGGCACATCCGCTGGATCTCGCGCTGGACATCGGTCAGCTCGAAGTTCATGAGGGCTCCATATTACGGGGGGTGCTCCCAGGGAATAGCGAAGACGCTCCGCCAGCCCCCAAGCGAGGGTTGCCGTGCCGATTAGCCGACGACCGCCCGCCGGGCCCCCTGGAATCCAGGGGTGAGCCCAGGAACATGTTCAGTGGCACCGTGACGTCCAGGGAGAGGTCCATCCGCGCCCCCTCCCCCGTCCAGGCCCGGCGAAGCACCACGGACACCGTCCAGGGCTTCGTATTCGGACCGCGTTCAATCCAGTCTGTCTCTTATAAACATCTCCGAGCCCACGAGACGCGTAGTAACCTCGTATGCCGCCTTCTGCTTGAAAAAAGAAAC
>NZ_JABXEM010000469.1:0-3711 GCF_013372595.1 Myxococcus sp. AM011 | reverse complement strand
CAAGGTGTCGCTCGGGAAAATGTAGCGGACGACTCAGGCGCCCGCGCCGAGCAGCAGCTTGGGCTGCTGAAGGATGCGCGCTTCCTCGTCTCGCTCCGAGAGGAGCTTGTTGCCGAGGAAGACCGCCTCGCGAAGAGCCGCATGGGCCTCGCACGCCAGTACATGGCCGAAGGGGACCATGAGGATTCGAGCAAAGAGGAAGAGCCGTGAGCGTCCGCAACATTTCAGAGTGCCTCCAGCATCGCGAGGACCGAGTCGGGGGCCTCGAAGCGGCTGGCAGCCGGCACCGTCACTGCGCAGCACTCCAGGGCCTTCCGCTTCATCTCGGTGTCGGCCTCCATGTACCTATGGGTCGTCTGCACGCTGACGTGGCCGAGCCACCCGCGAATCGTGCTGATGTCGACGCCCTTGCGAAGGAAGTTCATCGCGCAGGTGTGCCGCAAGAGGTGTGGCGTCACCGAGCGCTCTCCCAAGGACGGTATCTTGTCGGCAGCCTTCGCGACATGCCGCCGGACTACGTGAATCACGCCGTGGCGGACCATGTGCTTCCCGCTGCGGCTCGCAAAGAGCGGTGCGTCGGGGTGGGCTTCTCGCCGATCAGCGAGCATGTGGTTGAGCGCCTCGACGGTGGCGTCGCAGAGCGGCACGATTCTCTCCTTGCTGCCCTTGCCAAAGAGCAGCACCTGGCGAGGCATCTCGCGCCGAGCGTGCTTCACGTCGACGGCGATGGCCTCGGACTCGCGCGCACCTGTGCGGACAAGGAAGAGGAGCATCGCGTAGTCACGACGTCCAAGCACCGTGCTCCGATTTGGCGCGGCGAGCAGCGCGTCCTGTTCGTCGGGCCGGAGAAAGTCGGCCGCGGACTTGTCACACCGCTTCGCTGGCACCAAGAGCGCTCGTTCGACGACGCCGAGCGCGCCCGGGTCTTCGTAGCCTACGTGGCGGAAGAAGGTCCGCAATGCAGTCCGGCGCACGTTGCGGGTGGCGATACTGCAGCCGCGCTCGGACTCAAGGTGGTTAAGGAAGGCCACCAGTTCGTCGGCGTCGAGGTCGGCGACGGAGAGCGAGCTGGGCGGCCGCCCCTTGCGCTTCGAGACGAAGACCAGGAACAGCTTGAGCGAGTCGCGATAGCTCGCCACCGTTCTTGGACTCGCGCGGCGCTGCGTCGCGAGGGTGTCGCGGAAGAACGACTCGGCGATGTGGCCGAGCGTAGGGGTGCCATCACGCATGATGCACCTCTTCGACGCGTTTCGTGTGGCGGTCGGCCGCGAGCGCGAGGAGTTCCGGTGTCGCGGTCAGGTAGTACGCGGTGGAGGTGTAATTGACATGCCCCATGTACGTTGCGAGCACCGGGAGCATTGCCTGGACGTCGACGCCCTCGCGGTACCACGCCATCAGTCGCCGCACTGCGAAGGTGTGGCGCAAGGAGTGGAACGTCGGCTCGTGTCCATCGGCGCGCCGAACGCCAGCCCGACGGGCCACCGCGGCGAAGGCCAGCGTGAGGCTGTCCTTGTAGAAGCGCTCGCCCCTCGTCGTGCTGACGAAGAAGGCGCGGTCCGTACGCTTCGGGAACGCCGAGTCGCGGATGGCGCGGTACTCGCGCAGAGCGGACGCCGCGCTCGCATGGATTGGCACGAGCCGGTCCTTGCGAAACTTGGTGTCGCGCACCTTCAGCAGGCAGCCATCGAGGTCGACCTCGTCGTCGTCAAGGCCGCTCACCTCTCCGACACGGAGCCCCGCGCTGACCGCGAGGCCGAAGGCCGTGTGATGGGTCGAGGCCGCGAGTTGGGACTTGCGCGGGCTGCGCGCCTCGCGGAGGAGCCGCGTCAGCTCGTCGTCGCCGAAGATGAATGGCGGCGTGCGCTTGTAGTGTCGCCGCAGCGCGCGTGGGTCGAGCACAGACGTGCCCGGCACAAACACCGCGAGGTGCTGCGCGAAGTGCCGGACGACGTTGTAGCGCTTCCAGCTTCTCTCTGGAGAGCGCTTGCCATCGTCCGTGGCGAAGGCCAAGGCGAGTTCCTGGGTGACCGGACCGAGGTGTGCCCGTGATGCGACGTACTTCTCGAAGGTGCGCAGCACCTTCGCTTCGTCGACGAACGACTTGCCCAGCGTCTTCTGCTGGAGCTGCAGGTACGCCGCGACGTGCTCCTTCAACGTGGACGTGTTCATGCCGTCACCCCCAGCGCGAAGGGCATCGGGACCTTGCTCAGCGAGGCCAGGTCGACCTTGGTGTAGATGGCCGTGGTGTCGATGCTGGTGTGGCCGAAGACGTCGGAGACCTGCTTGATAGGCACCCCGCCGTTCACGAGCTGTGTCGCGAGGCTGTGGCGCAGGAGGTTGGCTGCGCCCTTGGCGCGCGAGACCCCGGCGCGGTCGAGCCGGCCGTAGATCATGGCGGTGATCGCCGAGCTGCTCGCGAACGGTCGATGCGGCGAGGTGTGCCGCAGGAATACGGTTCGGAGCTTCGTCTCGGGGCGCTCCTTGAGCACGTACTCGGAGAGGGCTTCCCCGATCTCGCCGGTGAGCGGCAGGTTGATGCCGCGCCGATTCTTCGTGCGCGGGATGCAGAGCTCGCCCGCTCGCCAGTGGATCTCGTCGAGCGTCAGCGCGCGAATGGTGCCCGGCCGGAGGCCGAGCCCGGCGATGAGCAGGAGGATCGCGCGGTCGCGACGACCGGGCGCGACGGCGACGTCGATGGCGTTGATGAGACGCTGAACGTCGCTCCACGCGAGATGATTCGGCACACTGGACAGGCGGTAGTTGACGAACAGCGGTACCGTCCCGGCGAAGTCGTGGGTGACCAGATCACGCAGGCGAAGGAACCGCAGCACCTGGCGCAGGTACCCGGCGAACTTCTGTCTGCTCGCGACGCAGCGGTAGTGCTCGCCCATCTCCTGGAAGTGCTCGAGCACGTCCCGCCCGGTGAGGGCATTCAGCTCGGTGTCGCCATGGCGCCGCCGGTGGAAGGCCAGCAGTCGACGAACCACGTCGGCCTCGCTGAGGCGAACGCCCGCCGTGAGACCTCGGGTGTCGCGGAGGTGTTCGTCGTAGGCGATCAACAGCCGGAGCTGCCACGCCATCGGCGGGGCAACGTCGAACAGCCCGAGCTCGCCGAGCGCGTGGCGGACGTCGCGCGCGTGGAAGGCGTCGGCGCTCGCCGGTACGCCCTCAAGCAGGAAGTCGATCAGGTCGCGATCAGCCCAAGGCGAGCCACTTCTCCGCGCGGCGGTGAAGTCCGCGAAGCGGCCGGCGCAGAGCAGAACGCGCCTCGTGTCTTGGCGCTCGTGGTTCCTCTCAAGGCGCTCTCCAAGTCGGTCGATGTGAGGGGCGAGCGGCCCCTTGCGCAGGCCATCAACGACCCGCTTGGACATGCAAATGTCTTCGATCATGGCGTCTCCTTCGTCGTGCCCGCGGAAGTGCGGGCCGACGCAGAAGACGTCAGCAAAATGTTGCGCGCACGAAAGCGGCGCGGAGGCGAGCTCACTCATCGTTCAGCCCCTCTCCGATCTGCGCCACCTCCGTGGGCGCTTCCAGCGCTCCTCGCGCGAGCGCCATCCTGCGCTCGGCAAGCCGCTGCTCTTCGGCCGCCAGCTCCTCGCGGAGCGACAGCAGGAACTTCGCGTCCTTCAGGAGCGCGACCCGATGCTCGGCGGTCTTCGCCGTCTCCTCGGATGGCTCCGCTACATTTTCCCGAGCGACACCTTGGGTTTG
>NZ_JABXEM010000468.1:0-3718 GCF_013372595.1 Myxococcus sp. AM011 | reverse complement strand
ACCGGGCACTCCTTCACCGGGTCCCCGTCCCCGGCGTCGGCCCCGTGCCCGGCGTGGGCGGACGCGGACCCGGTGAAGGAGTGCCCGGTGAAGGAGTGCCCGGCGACGGACCTCCCGTGGAGGGAGGACGCGTGCCCGGCGTCCCCGTCGAGGGCGGACACGTCTCCGCCTCGGGCTTCGGAGTCCGCGGACGCTCCGGCCGGCCGTAGCGAGCGAACTCCTCGCCCACGCGCTTCAGCTCGGAGCGCACTCCCGACAACTTGATGCGGTCGTCGTTGTACAGCTTCCCCACCACCGGCATGAACCGCGCGAGCAGCCCGCTCGAGTCCACCCGCTCGAACAGCGCGGCGTTCTCCGTCAGGAAGCGGGCCGCGCTCCGCAACTGCGGGGACAGGCTCATGTCATTGGCCGCGCGCCGCAGCTCCTCCTTCGACAGCGAGCCCGACTTCTTCCCATCCGCGAGGTCCAGCTGGTCGAAGTTCGCCTCGAGCACCTTCAGCGCGGCCTCGTAGTCCAGCATCTTCGGGTCCAACGCGCTGGTGCCGGTGGGAAGGATGGGCGCATAGCCCTCCGTCTTCGCCGCGCCACTCGCTGCCGCGTACTCCGTCTTCGCCGCCGGATTCTTCTTCAGGTCCTCCGCCACCCCCACCGCGCCGCTCGCCGCCAGCAACACGTTGCCCGTCGCCACACCCTCCACCGTCTTGATGGAGTGAGAGATGAGGGGCGTCATCCCCCGCGTGTCACCCGCGCCCTCCACCGCCGTGCCCTCGGGGCTGGCCAGCAGGTTCGTCGCGCCCTTCAGAAAGTCCACCATGAGCCCTCCCGCGCGGCGTGTTGGAAGCAGTGCCGCGCGATGGGCAGAGGGGGTTGCAGCGGGGATGCCGCCCGGCGGCTCGGATGGCGTCGCAGCGAATTCCGTCGGTTAGCCTGACTGACAGGCGAGGCGCGTCCCCGACGTCGGACGGAGCGGTCCGCGACGAAGGATGCGGTTAAGGTCCGGCGGCACATGCGCACCTTCGGTTTGGACTACGGAACCAAGACCATCGGCGTGGCCGTCTCGGATGGCCTGGGCCTCACCGCCCAGGGCGTCACCACCATCCGACGGACCTCGCTCAAGGCGGACCTCGCCGTGCTCGGCGCCCTGGCGCGCGAGCACGAGGTGGACCGCATGGTCATCGGACTGCCGCTCAACATGGACGGCTCCGAGGGCCCGCGCGCGGAGGCCTCGCGCAAGTTCGCGGACGCGGTGACGCAGGCGCTCGGCGTCCAGGTGGAGCTGTTGGACGAGCGGCTGTCCACCGTGGCCGCCACCCGCACGCTCCTGGAAGCGGACGTCAGCCGCGCCCGCCGCAAGGAGGTCATCGACCAGGTGGCCGCGCAGTTCATCCTCCAGGGGTGGCTGGACGCCCGCCGGCCCCCTGACACGGCGATGCACGCGGATGACTACGACGACTACGACTCGGAGCCGTCGGAGTGAAGAAGGCCCTCGTCGCCGTGCTCGTGCTCGCCGTCCTCGCGGCGGCGGGCGTGGGAGGCTGGTACTTCCAGCAGTCGCGCCACCTCTCGGAGTTCGCCGCGACGCCCACCGCGTTGCCCGCGCCCGTGACGGTGGACATTCCTCCCGGCACGGGGCCTCGCGCGCTCGCGCGGCTGCTGGCGGACCGGGGCGTGGTGACGGACGCGGAGCTGTTCTATCGCTACCTGCGCCGCGAAGACCTCGGCCCTCGGCTGAAGGCCGGTGAGTACGAGTTCGAAGGCCCCCTCACGCCGGCCCAGGCCGCGGAGAAGGTCGCCTCGGGTCAGGTGAAGCTTCACCGCTTCACCGTGCCGGAGGGACTGCGCGCCGAGGAAATCCTTCCGTTGCTCGGGGCCTCCGGACTGGGGCTCGACCTCCGGAAGCTGGAGGCCTTCACCACCGACGCGGCCTTCCTGCGCGAAGCGGGCGTGCCCGCGAAGTCCATCGAGGGCTTCCTCTTCCCGGACACATACACCTTCGCCAAGGGCGTCCGCGAGGAGGCCGTGCTCGGGAAGATGGTGGCGCGAGCCCTGGAGGAGTACCGGAAGGCGGACGCGGCGCGAATGCCCGGCGTGAAGCTGGGCCTGCTGCAGACCTTCACGCTCGCCTCCATCGTGGAGAAGGAGACGGGCGCGCCCGAGGAGCGGCCTCGCATCGCCTGCGTCTTCCACAACCGGCTGCGCAAGGGCATGCGCCTGGAGACGGACCCGACGGTGCTCTACGCCATGCGCCTGTTGCGCGGCGTCTTCACGAAGAACCTCACCCGCGAGGACCTGCGGACGCTCCACCCGTACAACACCTACAAAGTCGCGGGCCTGCCGCCAGGCCCCATCGCCAGCCCGGGCGCCGCGGCGCTCCAGGCCGCGCTCGCGCCACAGGACTGCGAGGACCTCTTCTTCGTGTCGCGCAACGACGGCACCCACGTCTTCTGCCCCACCTACGACTGCCACCAGGCGCTCGTGAAGCAATGGCAGGTCGAGTACTTCCAGAAGCAGCAGGCGACGCCCCGGAAGCCCTGAGGCCTTCGCGCCACTACGGGCGGCGACGGTACACGTGCAGCGGCGCGGTGAAGCCGTCGACCTCGTCGTAGGCGACACCGTCCAGCGTCAGCGTGCGCCCCTCCAGCTTCACGCCGGGGTCCTTCACCAGCGAGCCCTGGTCGAAGCGCACCAGCGTCTCCGGCCGAGCCTCCGCCAGCAGCTTGCGGAACGTGTCCCAGCGCACGCGGGCGATTCTCTCCTCCGGCAGCCCGGAGAAGAAAGCCACCTGCAGGTCCATGTAGCTGGGGTCGTCGTCAAGGGCCAGCGAGCCACCCTTCTCTGCCACCTGCTCCTTCACGTGGTCCGCCACCTGCATCACCGGCACCGGGTTGGTCGACGTGGGGCTCACCGGCCGCAAGGAGTTCTGCAGCCGTCCCTCCGCGCGGAACGTGTACAGGCCCATGGCCACCGGCAGCACCACCGCCAGCACCGCCGTCACGCCCAGCACCCCCTTGCGCAGCCCCTCGCCCCTGCTGCCCACCAGCGCCGCGAAGCCGAAGGCCACGAACACCGGCAGCACCGCCAGCTGCGTCACCGTGAAGCGCCCCAGCGGGACGAAGTTCAAGAGCACCACCGCGCGGAACGTGAAGTACGCGGTGGGCACCACCGCCGTCGCCACCAGCCAGCGCGTGTCCGGGCGCGCCTTCCACGCCTTCACCATGCCCACCATGCCCAGCAGCGCCACCCCCGGCGTCAGGGTGAGCAGCGCCACCCCGGGCCAGAAGAAGAGCTGTTGCAGGCGCCATCCGATGGCGGCTCCCGAGCCCGCCGACGACGTCACCCAATCCCGATGGAACGCCTCCACCGCCTTCACGGGGAAGAACGGGTCGCCGTGCATCAGCTCGTTGCCCTGCATCCACAGCAAGGGGAACGGCAGGCACGCCAGCCCGAAGCCCACCGCGCGCGTCACCGACGCCACCTTGTCCTCGCTGCTGAAGAGCAGCGCCACGCACATCAACGGGATGTACATCCACGCGTCGTAGCGCAGCGCGCACGCGAGATTGAGCATCAGCGCGGCCTGGAACAGCGGCGCGAAGCGGTTCTCCTCCACGGCCTCCGCGTACAGCGCGAAGGCGGCCAGCATGAAGAACAGCGACACCGCCTCGCTGCCCGCCGTGGTGGAGAACTGCAGATGCATGCCCCACGCGGCGAAGGCCAGCCC
>NZ_JABXEM010000467.1:0-3745 GCF_013372595.1 Myxococcus sp. AM011 | reverse complement strand
GCCGACAGCTCCGAGTCGGAGGTGGGCCTGCCCTTCCATCCCGGCGCGAGGTGGGGGTTGCGCAAGAGCGCGGCCTCCGCGTCCTCGCGGGCCTGGACGCGCCACGCCTGCTGCTGCTCGGTAGGCGCGTTGTCCGCCAGCGCGAGCCGCAGCCCCGCGCGCAGCAACAGGGCCCGTGACCACGCCGGCCGCGCCGCCACGATTCGCGCGACGTGCTCCAGCCCCCGCGTCAGCATGGGCGTCGCGTCCTCTCCCTGCGCCTGCTTCCAGCGCCCCCATGCGAGCTGCAGCTCTCCGGCCGCCAGCACGTACTCGTGCCGCCGGGGCGCCAGCTCCACCGCGTGCGCGAGCGCCTCCGCGGCCTGCTGGAAGTCCTCGTCCTTCGCGGTGCCTCGCCGGGCCTTGTCGCGGGCGCGCACGTCCAGCACGCCACCCTGGTAGCGCCACGCATAGGCCAGCTTCGGGTTGAACTCTCGCGCGCGGGTGAGCGCCTCCTCCGCCTGGGCCAGGTCCTTGCCCACGTCGCGCCCGCGCGCCAGCGCGTGGGTGGCCCACAGCACGTGCACCCGCGCCAGGTTGGTCCACAGGTCCGCGTCGCCCGGGAGCAGCTCCAGCGCGCGGCGGTAGTCCTCCTTCGCCACCTTGAGGCTCTGGCCGGGGTCTTCCCCTCGCGCGACGAGGAAGCCCGCGCGCACCGCCTCCACCTCGCCCAGGTTGTTGTAGGAGAAGGCCTGCTGCGGGGCCACGGCGCGCGCCTGCTCGAAGGCCTTGCGCGCCTCCGTCAGGAGCGCCGTCACGTCCTTTCCATCCTCCCAGCGCTGCTCGGCCTGCCACAGGAGGGCGGCGCCCAGGCCGTTGTGGAGCTGCGGCAGCTTGGGGTTGATGTCCCGGCCCCGCCGGTAGAGCGCCAGCGCCCGCTCCAGGTCCGGCTCCGGGTCCTGCCCGTGCTCCTGTCGCCAGCGCGCGAGCTGCTCGGACACGTCCGCGCCCTGGTAGCAGGCGATGACGTTGCGGGGGTTGAGGGTGAGCGCGCGCTCGATGGCCTCTATCGCCCGCGTCAAATCGCCCGAGGCGTCCGGCGCGCTGGGGATGGCCGCCCGCGCGCGGTAGGAGTTGCCGAGATTGATCCACGCGTCCGCCTGGTTCTCCCTCACGCGGATGGCGGCGAGGTACGCGTCGATGGCCTTGCCCTGGTGGTCGAGCGAATCCTGCCCGTGTTCGCTCTCGTAGTCGGCCCACACCTGGTGCGTCAGGCCCAGGTTCGCGTGGAAGGCGTAGTCGCGCTCCTCGG
Organism: Myxococcus sp. AM011; assembly: GCF_013372595.1. Classification (NCBI taxonomy): domain Bacteria; kingdom Pseudomonadati; phylum Myxococcota; class Myxococcia; order Myxococcales; family Myxococcaceae; genus Myxococcus; species Myxococcus sp. AM011. Next base: position 2,454 of record NZ_JABXEM010000467.1, on the reverse strand, counting down.
GACTCAGGCGCTCCAGGGCCTCGATGGAGAGGCCGAGCTGCTCGCGCGGGTCCTGCGACAGGCGCTGACGGTGGCGGGCCCACAGCCGGTGGATGATGGCCAGCTCCAGCGTGACGCGGTCGCTCGGGGGCGCCAGCTTCAGCGCGGCCTGCGCCGCGTCGATGGCCTTGCCGAACAGCAGCTCCACGTCGTCGGTGTTCTGGTTGGCGTGCTGCTCGCCCAGGCGCCGGTACAGCCGCGAGCGCACCACGAGCGAGCGGTGGTGGTCCGGCGCCGCCTTGAGCGCGTAGTCCAGCGTCTCCAGGCCCCGCTGGTAGGGCGGCAGCACGTTGCCCGCGCCGTACAGCTCCATCACGAGCGCGGCCAGCTCCAGGCGTCCCAGGGCGTAGTGGCCGTCGGGCTGGCTCTCCGCGGTGGCGATGGCCGCCGCGTACGCGCGCCGCCCGGCCTCCAGGTCCGCCTGCGAGCCGACGCCGTCTCCCTGATGCCAGCGCCCCATGGCACGCGCCAGGTACACGTCGCCGCGCAGCAGCGGCGCCTCGTAGAACCAGGGCTGGGTGTTGCTCATCGCCTCCAGGTGCGCCAGCGCCTCCTCGTGGCGCCCCTCGTGGAAGGCGAACAGGGCCTTCACGTACAGCGGCGGCGCGGGGACGTCCGGCCCTTCCGCCTGGCGCAGGTACGCGAGCGCCGGGTCTCGATAGCGCTGCTCCAGCTCCCGGCGGCGCAGCTCTCGCTGCTCGGGGCTTCGGCGCTCCACGTCCAGCAGCAGCTTCTCCCGGTACTGGTCGCCCAGCACCAGCGCCAGCGCCCAGGCCGCGCGGGGCTCGCGGTAGCCGTGCTCCCACGCGGACTCGAGCTTCCGGCGCGCGCCCTCCACGTCACCCAGCGCGAGCAGCGCGCGGCCCAACGCGTAGTTGCCGGGGCCCACCGCGTGCTCGCCCGCCTCCTTCACCTCCACCTCCAGCGCATCCATGCTGGCGCGCAGGGACGCGCGGTCCTCGCGCGTGTCGTGCAGGCGCGACAGGAACGAGTAGCGCGCGGCGGCCTCGATGCGCTCCACGCGCTCGGTGAAGCTGCGCGTGAGCCGCTCGCGCTCGGCCACCTCGCTGCGCGCCAGCACCGCCTGCCCCAGCGCCAGCGCCACCACCGTCAGCGCCGCCAGGCCCGCGCCCAGCGCCACGCGGTGCTTGCGCGCCTTCTTGCGCAGCCGGTACCCCAGGCCCCGCCGCGCCTGCACCGGCTCTCCGCCGAGGAAGCGCTCCAGGTCATCCGCCAGCGCCCGCGCCGAGTCGTAGCGGGCCGAGCGCTCCTTCTCCAGGCACTTGAGGACGACGGCCTCCAGGTCCTGGGGGATATCCCGGTCCACCGCGCGCGGCGGACGGGGCTCCTCCGTCTGGAGCCGGGTGATGATGTCGTGCTCGTTGGTGCCGTGGAACGGCGTCTGTCCGGTGAGCAGCAGGTACAGCGTGGCGCCCAGGCCGTAGACGTCCACGCGCCGGTCCAACCGCGCCGTGTCGCCCTTGGCCTGCTCGGGGGCCATGTAGTGGGGCGTGCCCATCACCACGCCGTGGAGTCCGCCCTCCTCGCGCCAGTCCCGCGCCAGACCGAAGTCCATGACGAAGGGCGCGAAGTCGCCGTCCTCCGTGCGCTCCACCAGGATGTTGCCGGGTTTGATATCGCGGTGGACCAGTCCCGCGCGGTGCGCGGCGTGCACGCCCTCGGCGGCCTGACGCAGCACGAGCACCTTCTGCTCCGGCGTCAGCGAGGGCGCGAGCTGCCCCAGCGACTGGCCGGCCACGTAGCGCATGGCGATGTAGCCGCGCCCCTGCACCTCGCCGACCTCGTACACCTCGCACACCCGCTCGTGGCGCACGCGGGCCTGGGCGCGGGCCTCGGAGAGGAAGCGGCGCGCCAGCTCCGGGTCTCCGCCCTTCACGAACTTGAGCGCGACGTTGCGGCGCAACAGCGGGTCATACGCCAGGAACACCTGGCCCATGCCGCCCTGGCCCAGGAAGCGCACGGGCTGGTAGCGGTCCCAGTCCGGCACGGGGAAGGACGGGTCTCCGCCCGAGCCTTCCGAAACGGCGGAGGCGGACGGGGGAGCCACCACCGGGGTGTCCGGGTCCAGCGTGGGGGCCTCCAGCGGGCCCTGGCCACTGGCGCCTCCCAGCTCCCGGGAGACCTCTTCGCGCAGCTCGCTCAGCGTGTGCTCGCCCAGGCGCCCCTGCTCGCGCAAGAGCTCCAGGGGACTGCGCCCCAGGTCGAGCGCCTCCTCGCGCAGGGCGGCCGCCTCCTCGGTGGAGACGAGCCCTTCGTCCAGCGCGAGGAGCAGCTCCTCCTCATACGTCTCCTGCTTCTTCCCCGCAATGTCCACGGCCCCCAGCATACGGGGTTGCGCGGTCATGCGGGGAGACCCGCCGGGAGGCCCACGAGTCCCCGGAGGGGGCCGGGGAC
>NZ_JABXEM010000466.1:0-3773 GCF_013372595.1 Myxococcus sp. AM011 | reverse complement strand
AGCGGAACTCGCTGGCCCAGCGCTGAGCGGTGGCCTTGGCGCGCTCGCCATCCGAGGGAAGGTGACTCGCTGGCGGCTTCCCGGCAGGCGTTGGCGCTCCAGGGCTGGAGGGGCCGTCCGTCCCCGTCGCCCCCTTCTTTCGCACCCACATGCGAGGGGCAGGGTTGACGGTGGGGGGTGGCGTAGCAGGCGCGGTGTCAGCCTTGGGCTTGCGCCCGCGCGGGAGGATGACGTCGGGGATGCTGCGGGGTGCGGCGTCCTCCACCCACGCGGAATGCAGGCGGCCTGTCGCCATCATGAGGCGCCGCTTCTGGTAGTGCGCTCCGCAGTAGCCCTGGCTGCGGTGGGGGCGCTGGCAGCCGATGACGGCACACGCCCTGGCCGTAGTCGCGGGAGGTGGGCGCGGGGGCAGGTGCTGCGCTGGAGCGGGTTGCGGAGGCCGCGCGTCGTGGCCTGGGCGCTGGCGCGACACTTCCTGTTGGGGCCCTGGGGCGAGACGCTTCGCCACCTCGGCCAGTCTCGCGACGAGGCTTGCGAGTGGGCGCGCCAGCTCCTCATCGAGGGCGGTGCGGAAGGCCGCCTCAATAGAGCTTGGGGACTTCGGAGCAGGTGGGCGGAGCGGCTGCCTCGTGGATGAGGATGAACCCTGAGCCGAAACGGGAGGACGTGGAATTTTGGGCATGTGTGGCTTTGCTCGCCTTGCTGTGTATTCGGGGCGAATGCGCGTTGAGACGGCGGGTGATGATTACCATTCTTTGGGCATGTGTCGTAGTCGAGTATTGCTTGAGTGGAGGAAGGGAGCGCCCGCCTCTGGTGACAATACGCAGTGACCTCACGGAAATGGTTGTGGGCGTGAGTCGCCCGGCGAACTGGCACGTCGCGTGCTGTGGGGATTGCGGATGACGATGAGCGAGCGGGAGGCCCTCGCAGAAGAACTGCGGCGGGTGGAGGCGGCGTTGCAGCGAGCGTACGCGACGATGGACGGGAGTGCCGAATCGCGGACGCGGCTCGCCAGGGCGAAAGAGGAGTACCGACGAGCAGAGGTCGCGGCGTCGCACGTACTGGGAGCGGAGGATGCGTTGAGGCTGGTGGAGGCGAATGACTCGGCGTGCGCTCCCCCCCCCGGAGCAGGAAGCACTACGGGAGTGGGTTGCTCGCGGCGCGAGAGAGTTGCCCCTCAGTAGTGGCGAGCACCACGCATGAGGGGCGCGCCTCCTGGACGTGTGTGAAACATCAGGTGAAACAGGGCGCTTCGGCCGGCGGACGGGCCCGGGCCGCATGGGCATACCCTGAGAGGCATGCCATGCCGGCACGGCTCACCCTCGCGTCGCCAAGCCCTCGCGCAGCATTTCATCCACGAGGGACGCGGCCTTCTCCTCGGCGGTTTCGCCCTGCACGCGCAGCGCGACGGACTCGAAACGCTGGGTATTGGCAACCACCCAGTCGATGTACTCGGGAATGGAGAGGCGCTCCACGCCGAAGGCGATGTTCTGCATTCCCTTCACGATTTGGACGGCCGTGCCCTCGAAGACACGTCCGTCGCGCATGATGATCATCATGACTTCTTCTCCTTCAGGTGAGTGCGCCAGCAACCGGACTCGATGATGGGGCGGCCAGCCAACCGCCCCTTGGGAAACAGGTATGCCTCGACGCGGCCGGCACCGTCGAGGGCAATGGACGTGCGCTGGTAGAAGCGAGGGTGGCCCTCGAGCCTGTCGAGCGCCGCCAGCATGAGCGCGTCGACTTCGTACATCTCTCCCTCGACAGCGTGCTTGCCCCTGGAGGCGAGGGCAGGGAAGGGCCCGTAGTCGTAGAGGGTAAAGCGGGGAAGCGTCCGCGCTAGGCCGACGAGGCGTGCGCCGCACAAGAGTCTGTGGTTGGGCTCGCCGGACAGCAGCGTTCCGTAGACGAAGACGCGCGTCGACTTTGAGGCGCGCTTCATGCCGCACCGCCCAGGGCGCCCGCGAGCGCGGCGCGGTTGAAGCCCAGGCGCCCATAGGCGTGCCAGAGGACGCGGAAGTAGCGGCCAGCGGGCGGCCAGGCCTCGAAGCCTGCTTCGGGCTGCAGGTACACCAGCGCGCGGCGGCGGTGGCCGGCCTTGTCCGTCACCAGTCGGGCGGCGCGCCGGTACGCAAAGGGGTGCCCCTCGAAGGTGTCGAGGGCGCGCAAGTCCTCGGGGGTGAGGCGGTACAGCAACCCCTCGACGTGGGCGCCGCGCACGCGCTGGAGGCTGGCGACTGCGCCGCCCCAGCGGCGGCTGTAGCCGCCAAACACCAGGGTGTGGCCGGGAAGGGTGGCCCGGGCTTCGACGGTGGCGCCGGGGCAGCGTGTGCGCATTTGGGCCCTGTCGAGGTTGGAGCCGTAGGCGAAGTAGAGCATGGGGATTCTCCGGTGGAGGGCGGGCGCGCGGCCCGCCGTTATCGTTGCGCGCCAGGGGCACTCGTGGGCCCTGGCGTGGTGCCTCGTTGTTGGAGGTGTATTGGGTAGGGCGCGTCGTCCAGCGCGGCGCGGCCTACTCTTCGTTGAAGAGTTCTGCCCTCGCTCGGGCCCGAGCGCGCCGGTGCGCGAGGCGGGTGTCTCGGGTGTGGGCCCTCTTGGAGCGTCGGCTTCGGTATGTCTCGGCCGGGAACTTGTCGTGGCCCGGGCAACAGCCTTTGTCTTTGCGGGCAACTCCGTATGCTTTCATTGTTGCGTCTCTTGTGTCGGCGAGAGGCACCCGTCCTTTGCGAAAGACATACACGCTCTGGTTCGCCATTGAAGCAAGCGCTGTCTGAGGGAGGGGCGCGAGGACCGCAGGAAGGTGCGGGCCCGGTGCCCGGGCTCCTTCCTCGGGCCCTGGCGCCAGCGCAGGCAGGCGCCAGGGCTTCGTGGCGCCCGCGAAGGCCCCGTCACGCGGCGGCGCGGGCGTCGGTGGGCGTGTTGCCCGGAGCGGCCCCTGCATCGCCCTGCGAGCCCTCGCTGCCGGGCGAGCCGTCCCCACCCCCACCCGGGCCGCGCCTGTCGCGGCGCTGGCCCTTCCAGGCGGCGCTGCCCTCCAGCTTCTTGAGGAGGTGGAGGCGGGCCGTCTTGAATTCCTCGCCGATGAGGCCCAGGTGCAGGAGGAACACCCGGAAGTCGTACTTGGCGGTGGCGGGGTTGAAGTCGCGGCGCTTGCTGGAGGCGGCCTTCGAGGCCAGGGCGCGGGCGGCGAGGGCCAACACCAGTTGGACGTAGGCCTTCACCTCGCCCGCGTGCACCGAGCCGTTGAAGTAGCGGAATTCAATCGTGCCCCGGAAGAAGAGGCTGTTGAGGTTGAGGCCGTGGTAGCGGCTGGAGTCGTAGCGCTGCGGGGCGAGGTTGCGGCGCCCGTACCAAGCCTCGTTCACCTCCTGCAGCGTGCGCGGGCGCCGGGCCTCCAGCCGCTGGAGGAAGGCCCCGTCAATGGGCTTGCAGAAGCGGCTCAGCCGCGCCGCGCTCACCCCGAGGGCGGTCTCCAGGAGGCGCTCCTGCTTGTGCACCATCTTCACCAAGTTGGTGACGCCCTTCGCGTCGAAGCGGCTGCCGTCGACGTGAATGTGGATGCCGGTGGAGGCGTCGGCGCGGGCGCCAGCCTCGCGGGCGGCGCGCACCACCTGCTGTAAGGCGTCCAGGTCCTGGTAGGTGAGGATGGGGGAAACGATTTCGCCGCTGTAGTCGCCCCCGCTCAGCGAGCCGTCAGGCACCACCTTCCAGGCGCGGCCCTGGGGGTCCGTCACCTGCCAGCCCCGGTAGTCGCCGGAAACGTGCCCGCCCAC
>NZ_JABXEM010000465.1:0-3886 GCF_013372595.1 Myxococcus sp. AM011 | reverse complement strand
GGTTGACGCTGGGGAGGCTTGGGGGCACTCACGGTGGGAGCTTCCTTCTGAGCAGAGGCCACGGGGGCCGCTGACGGTACTCCAGCAGCGGGCGGCGCGGCGCGGGAAGGCGGTAGAACATCGGGCGCTTTCGCATGAGGAACGCTCTCGGGGGCTGGGAGCCCAGGTGCTTCGGGCGTGGGTGACAGTTCGCGCAGCAGCGCGAAGGCCGCCACGGTCGCCACCACCACCGCGCCAACGGCGGCCACCTTGCGTCGCCGGCCCCGCCGCCGTCCGGCCATGCCCGCCCGCGGTGCGCTCACGGTGGGCGCGAACACCGGCGCTTCCCACTCCGCGCCGCCCGGGTCCGCCAAGGCCTCCAGTCCACCGCGCAGGGCCTCCAGCGTGGGCAGCCGTTGTGCTGTGTCATGTTCCACCGCTCCGGCCACCAGGGCACTGAGCGCTTCGGGGACGCACGGGTTCGCCTCTCGGGGCGCGGGAGGTGGGCCCATGGCGGGGCTGTTGACGGTGATGCGCCGCGCGGCGCGCTGCTCCGGGTCCTTCGCCGTCTCCGCGTCCGTCAGCGCGTCGTACAGACACACCGCGAGCGCGTATTGGTCATCTTTCGCCTGGAAGGGATAGCGCGCACTGAAGTCCAACCGGTGCTCGTTCCAGAAGGTCACAGCCTCCGGGGCGCGGAAGCGGTTGGTGCCCGGGGGCAAAGGTCCTTCGGTCAGTTCCCGCGCGTTGGCGAAATCACCCGCGCCGAAGTCCACGATGAAGGGCTCACCGTCATCCTTGCGAATGAGGACGTTGGACAGGGAGATGTCCCGGTGGAAGACGCCCTGGCGGTGCATGTAGTCAAGCGCGTCCGCCAGCTTCATGAACACGTGCGCCACTTGCTTGAAGGTGGGCCGCACCTTCTCCAGCCACTCGGCCAGCGTCCAGCCGTCCACGTAGTCCAGCACGAGATAGGAGTAATCCCCAATCAGGTCTGGATAGTGGCCCCAGGCCCGGGCGCGGATGATGTTCGGGTGCTCCAGGTGGATGAGACAGCCCAGCTCCCGCGTCATGCGCTGGTTGGTCTTCGCCACGTCGTCGCTGACCTCGCGGCACCGGGCCAGCTTGAGGGCGAAGCGCCGCCCGCGCCGCTTCACCAGCAGCACCATGCCGTTGGCGCCCTCCCCGAGCGCCTTGACGACGCGGAAGGAGTCGATGAGTGCGCCAGGTCTGAGAAAGCCCAGGGGGTGCGCCGTGGTCATGGTCCGTGCCCCTTCTCTCCTGGCTCCTTCGCCTCATCCACCTTCACGCCCCGAATGGACAAGTGCCGCGAGCCCTCTGCCTCTTGCACTTCCACCCGGTAGAGCTCACCGGGGCGCCTGGGTGGGCGGGCGAACTCCACCGCGAACATCCCCGCTGATTCGGGCGTCAGCGCTTTGGACTCCAGGGCCACCACGCGCGCCGGAATGCGCTCACGGCGGGACTCACTCACGAGCCACGCCCCGCCAGGCTTCCACATCGGCTGTCCCGGCGGGTTCTGCAACCACGCGGACACCACCACCCACTTGTTCGCGACCAAGCGCTTCCCATCTTCACACACCAACCCGACTGCCGTGCAGTCCGCGCCAGCGACCTGAACTCCTTGCGCGTCAAGCTGGCCTGAAACCACCAAGAAGGCCGGGCCGGTGGCCGCGCCGCGCTCGCGCAGCGCGGTCATTTCTCCCTCACACGCGGTGGCGCGTGCTTCCAGCTCGGCCATCTGCGCCAGCAGCAAGTCCGGCGCGCGTGCGTCCCGGTAGACCGTGACCTGCGCGTCCACTTCCACGGCGTCCGTGCGCAGCGAGAATTCGGGCTCCAGGGCGGAGCACGCCTCCGCGAAGCGCAGCCGCAGCGCCACCGTCGTGCCCAGAGCGGCAACAGGTGTGAGCGTGATGGCCCGCGCCGCGACGGAGAGCACTTGGATGTGCCCCTGTGGAGCCAACTCCACACTCCGCGGGTCGATGTCCGCGACGAAGTTGAGCGTGGTGGGGATGCCGGGCGCCACGCGCACATCGATGGGGGCTCCGGTCAGGGCGGCACGGCGGGCGCGCAGGGCTCTCTCCGAGGGCGGCTCGGCCGCCGCCGTCCACGCCACCAGGGAAAGCAGCGCCGGAACCAGCCTGGGAAGTGGTGACACGCGGGAACGACCTCCTGCGTTGGACCGTACCAGACCGCGCGCTCCTGGATCGCGGCCCGGCGCTTGGGATTCGAGGCAGGGTGGGCGGGCTCCGCGTGTAAAGGCTCTTTTCAAAACCACCCCTGAGGGTAGGCCGAGAATCATCTTGCAATTATATTGCAACAGATTCAGACGATGACCTTGAGCGTCGTTCAACTCGGGCCCAACTCAAGGGTACTTTCCTGAGGCTCCCGCGCGGTGTCCGTGTGCCGCGTGGGTTTCAGGAGGTCTTGCGCATGGTGTTCTCTCGTCCCCCGGCGTACCCGCCCGGCATCGTCCTCTTTCGCCGCGAAGGCCTCACCTACGAGCTGGTTCAAGACCTGGGGCTCGGCAACCATGGCGAACGCGTCGTCCTGGCCCTGAAACGCGGCAAGGGGCGGACGGACCTGGGCCGGGTCATCATCAAGACGCTCGGTCTTCCAGCCACCACTGATGCCATGAAGGTGACGCGCCAACGGCTGGTGGAGGAAGTGCAGTTGGCCACGTACCTGCACCATCCGAACATCGCTCGCGTCCACGGGCTGCACGAATCCAAGAAGGCCCTCCACGTCATCACGGAGGCCGTCAGCGGGCGCTCCGTGGAGAGCCTTCTCAATGTGGCCCATGGGCGCGGGCGCTACTTCTCCGAAAACTTCATGCTCCACATCGGCGCGCAGGTGGCGGATGCGCTGGCCCACGCGCACGGCGGTCGGGACGAGACGGGTCAGCCGTTGCACATCGTCCACCGGGCGATTGACCCCACCCGCATCCGCGTGAAGCGGAGCGGCAAGGCGAAGCTGATGGACTTCGGGCTCGCGTCCGCGCACCTGCCTGGACGGCGCACCGTGCGCCTGCCGCGCGTTCGAGGTGACGCCTATTACACCTCCCCGGAAGTGTTGCTGGGGGAGCCCGAGGACTCCCGCTCGGATTTGTTCGTGCTCGGGCTGGTGTTGCTGGAGTTCGCCACCGGCCGTCACCTGCTCTCCCCGCCGGACCTGCTCCCGCACGAGATGGCGCAGATGCTGTCGGAGAAGGAAAAGGAACGACTCGGGGACGCCGTCGCGCGAGCGCAAGACGAATGGACCGAGCCCGACATGGGAGTGATTGTGCTGCGGGCCGCCACCTTCAAGCCGGAGGACGTGGCGCAGGCGACGCGGGGGCTGTCCGACCCCGTGCGGACCCTCTTGTCCAAGCTGCTGCGCCGCGTGCCTTCAGAGCGCATCGCCTCGGCGGCGGAGTTGGAGAACCGGCTCCGCAAGCTGCTGCACGAGCGGAAGAACTACGGATACGCGGAAGCAGCGGCGGAGCTATACGAAGCACTGGTGGACGCAGGGGAAGCCGTGGCGGCCGATGCGGACCCCGGCACGGCACGGGTACTGCACCCAGACAGTGTTTCCACCGAGCCCGCCTCCGCGTGAGCGTGGCGGGTCTCTCCGGACACGGCGCCCCACGACAGACGGATGAGTTGTCCTGCTCACTAATTCTCCACTCGATTACACCCCCCCAACCACATGGCTGCAGGGGCGAGGCTGCGCGTGCTGGACGTGAGCAATCTCACGCAACCGCGTGAAGTGGCGTACTTCAACAGCTATCGTGAGACGGACCCGGGACGCGGGGACGCGCTGGAAGAGGGGGCCACGGGGCTCCAGGTTCCTGGAGATGGTCATGTGTATGTCGTGGATACGTCCCGTGGATTGCTGGTGCTGACGGAGC
>NZ_JABXEM010000464.1:0-3909 GCF_013372595.1 Myxococcus sp. AM011 | reverse complement strand
GCCCGAGCCCCCACGCCCTCGGAGGCTGGAACCCCACCGGCTGGCACTTCGGCCTCTACCCCAGGCGTCGCGAAGACCTGGTGAAGCGCAAGCCCTCCGTCACCGCGAAGCTGCCCAAGCTCCAATCCCGCGATGACGTGGCGAAGCTGGTGGGCGTGGACGTCGCGGAGCTGGACGCGCTGATGCGCCCCGGCTCCGGCGCGGGCTCAGGCTACGTGGAGTTCGAGACGCCCAAGCGCTCCGGCGGCATGCGCCGCATCTGCGCACCACGCGCGAAGCTCAAGGCCGCGCAGCGCAACCTGCTCGAAGGACTGCTCACACACCTGCCCACGCACCCCGCCGTGCACGGCTTCGTGCCCGGCCGCTCCACGGTGACGAACGCGGAGGTCCACGTCGGCGCCCACGTCGTGGTGCGCGTGGACCTGGAGGACTTCTTCCCCACGGTGCACTACCGCCGCGTGAAGGGCTTCTTCGAGGCCCACGGCTACAACGACGAGGTGTCCTCCACCCTCGCGGGCCTCACCACCTGGCGGCCCAAGCTCCCGGATGGCACCGTGGTGTGGCCCGGCGTGCTGCCCCAGGGCGCGCCCACCTCGCCCGCCATCGCCAACCTCGTCTGCCGCCGCATGGACGCGCGCCTGCACGCGCTGGCGAAGAAGGCCGGCGCTTCGTACACGCGCTACGCGGATGACCTCTCCTTCTCCTTCGTCAAACCTCCGGAGCGACTGGGCCGCTTCCTCTGGTGGGTGAACGCCATCCTCCAGCAGGAGGGCTTCTCGGAGAACGCCGCCAAGCGCCGCGTCATGCGCCAGGGCGGACGCCAGCGGGTGACGGGCCTCACCGTCAATCAACGCGTGGCCATCCCTCGCGAGGAGCGCCGTCGCTTCAAGGCCATCCTCGCCAACTGCCGCAAGCACGGCGTGGAGTCGCAGGCCCGGGGCCGTCCCAACTTCCCCGCCTGGCTCGAGGGCTACGCCGCCTACGTGCGCATGGTGCATCCGGAGCTGGGCACGCGCTGGCAGCGCGAGGTGAAGGAGCTGCTGAACCCATGAGCCACTTCGAGGCACTGCTGGCGAAAGTCGTCGAGGACCCCGCCAACGACGCGCCGAGACTCGCGTGCGCGGAGGCGCTGCAGTCCGTGGACGCCGCGCGCGCCGAGTTCATCCGCGTGCAGCTCGCCCTGCCCGGCCGCATGGACCCGGCCCGACGCCGCTCACTCCACCTGCGCGCGCGGGAGCTGATGGACGCGCACGGCCGCGACTGGCTCAAGCCGCTGCGCGACGCGAAAGTGCACGAGCCGCGCTACCACCGGGGCTTCATCGAGGAGCTGAACCTCGCCGAAGACAAGCTCGCGAAGCACGGCCCGGAGCTGTTCGCGTTGGAGCCCGTGTCCCGGCTGTGCGTGGACACGCGCGATGGCAAGGGCCTGGAGCGCGCCGCCGAGCAGCCCTGGTTCTCCCAGGTCCATTGGCTGCGATTGGAAGGCTCGGGGGTCGACGCGGCGACGAAGGCGCTGGCCTCCTCCCCTCGGGCCGGACACCTGACCGGCCTGGTGCTGTCGGGCGCGACGGACGCGGCGGTCCGCGCCCTCGTCGAGAGCAATGTCCTGCCCAAGCTGCGCTCCGTCAGCTTCTCCAGCGGCGCGCTGACGAACGCCAGCGCGGGGCTCCTCTCGAAGGCGACCCTTCCATGGGGGCGGCTGTATCTATCCGGCTCCGGCCTGTCCGACGAAGGCGTGGAGACTCTGGCGGGCGCGAAGGGACTGGGCGCGCTCCAATGGCTGACGCTCAACCGCAACGAGCTGAGCGATGAAGCAGCGGAGGCCCTCGCGAAGAGCAAGGGCCTCACGGGCCTGGAACGACTGGAGCTGTCGAAGAACGACTTGAGCGAGGAAGGCGCGCTCGCGTTCCGCACCGCCAAGGCCCTGCCGAAGCTGCGGCGCCTGGAGCTGCTGGAGATGGGCCTGGACCGGGATGAGCTGGGCCCACTCGTCAAGCGACTGGGTGCGGGCCTGCGGCTCTGAGCGGCTTCACACCTGGAGCCTTCCGGGGCGACGACGCAATCGCCGTCATCGCCCCGGCACCAGCGACGGCTCAGGGCATCGCGACAACACCCGGCACGGCGCGCTGCCCAGGAACCCCCAGGCCCAGCGTCCCGTGGAAGTTGGTACCCCAGCTCACCGCCGCCCCGTCACGATTGAGGGCGATGGAGAAGTCCCCTCCGGCGGAGACCGTCTTCGCGCCTCGGAGCCCCTTCACCAACGTGGGCTCCAACCGGTGAGAGCTGTCTCCGGTGCCCAGCTGCCCGTGCGAGTTTCGCCCCCAGGCCCAGACGTCGGAGCCCACGGCGAAGGTGTGATTGGCGCCAACGCCCAGGGACTCCACCTCCGCCAGGCCCGGCACGGGAGACGGGTAGATGCGCGTGGAAAGCCCGCCGTCCCCCAACTGCCCATGGCTGTTGGAGCCCCAGGTCCAGACGGTGCCGTCAGCTCGCAGCGCCACCGAGTGATAACCGCCCGCATCCATGGACTTCACCCCTTCGAGTCCCATCACCTGGAACAGTGACTTGCGGTCGGTGGCGGTCCCTTCTCCGAGCTGGCCATACGCATTGTTGCCACAGGCCCACAACGTCCCGTCCGCGCGCAGCACCAGCGAGTGGTATTCGCCGCCCGCCACCGCCACCGCGCCCTTCAGCTCCTTCATGGGCGTGGGAATCCAACGCGCCTCCAGCGTGCCGTCACCGAGCTGCCCGAAGACGTTGTAGCCCCAGCTCCAGACGGTGCCGTCCTCCGTCACCGCCAGCGAGTGGTAGCTGCCCGCGGCGATGGACACCACGTGGCCCAGGCCCACCACCTGGACGGGCCTCAAGCTCTGCGTCGTGGTGCCATCACCGAGCTGCCCGAAGACGTTGTTGCCCCACGCCCACACCGTTCCGTCCTCGGCCAGCGCCAGCGTGTGCCACGCGCCAGGAGCCACCGCCCGAATCTTCGGCAACTCCTCCACCGTCGTCGGCAGGGACTCGTCCTCGGTGGTGCCGTTGCCGAGCTGCCCGTACCCGTTGCCACCCCACGTCTGCACGGTGCCATCCGAGAGGAGCGCCACCGCGTGCTGGTACCACGCCCGCAGCGAGACGACAGGCGCCAGGTCCTTCGACGTCGGCAGCTTGATGTCCACCGGCGCCGTCCTCGGCCCCGACTCCACTTCGCCGAGCTGGCCATACTCGTGGCTGCCCCAGGCTCGCACTCCGCTGTCCTCCAGCAGCGCCAGCGAGTGCTGCTCGCCCGCGGCCACCTCGGCGACCGCGGTGAGCCCCACCACCTGCACCGGCTTGAAGCGCAGGAAGCGGGTGCTGTCGCCCACCTGCCCGTAGCCGTTGTCTCCCCAGCCCCACGTCGTGCCGTCGTGAAGCACGGCCACCGCGTGGTGAGAGCCCGCGGCCACCGCCTTGACGCTCTTGAGCAGGAGCACCGGCTTCGGCGTTCCCCTCGGGCTGTTGGTGCCATCACCGAGCTGCCCGGCGCTGTTCGCACCCCAGCTCCACACCGTGCCGTCATGCAGCACCGCCAGCGAGAAGGCGCGGCCGACACTCACGCTCGCGACGGCCTCCAGCCCCGACACGCGCAGCGGCGTCGCGCTCGCGCTCGTGGTGCCATCACCGAGCTGGCCGGAGCCGTTCGCGCCCCAGGACCACACCGCGCCGTCCTGTCCCACCGCGAGCGCATGGGCCTCGCCCATCACCACGGAGGCGATGCCCGACAAGGCCTTCACCTCCATCGGCGTGGCCCGGTCTCCCTTGGAGCCATCCCCCAGTTGTCCGCTGTCATTCGAGCCCCACGTCCACACCGTGCCGTCAGCGCGCAGGGCCATGGAGGAATCCCCCCCCGCCGCCACGGCCACCACGCCCCACAGC
>NZ_JABXEM010000463.1:0-3943 GCF_013372595.1 Myxococcus sp. AM011 | reverse complement strand
TCGCCGCCAGCTCGTCGGAGGCGCGCTTCGCCTCGGCGCGCTCCTGCTGCGCCTGCTGTGCCTGCTGCTGGAGGCGGGCCTCGGATTGCTGGAGCTGACCGTTGATGCCGTCGCGCTCCTGCGTCAGCTTCTGGTGCTGGGCACCCGCCGCGCGCAGCTGCTCCTCGCGCTCGCCGAGCGTCTTCTTCGCCAGCTCGAACTGGTTGTTGAGCCCGGCCATCTGCTGGCCGAGTCCGTCCGCGTGGCGCTTGGCGTCGGCGGCCTGGGTCTGGAGCTTGGTCTCCATCGCCTTGAGCTGCTCGGTGCGGGTGGCGACCTCGCGGTTGAGCACCTCGGCCTGACGCATCTTCTCCTGCGTCACCTGGGTGAGCTTGCGCAGCGTGTCCGACAGCTCCTTGCCCTTGGTGGCCAGGTCGTTCTGGAGCAGCTCCTCGCGGCGCTGGGACTCCTCGGTGAGCGCGTCCAGCCGCTCCTTGAGGGTCGCCCGTGTGTCCTCCACCTGCGCGAGCTGGGAGGACAACTGGGTGACTTCCGCCACCCGGGCGCCCAGCTCGTGCTTGGTGATGGTGAGCTGTTCGCCCAGCTCCTCCACCTGGTTGCGCGTTTCGTTGAGGTCCGCTTCCAGCGCGGCCTGGGTGTTGGCGGCCTGCTGACGGCTGTTGGAGTGGGCCTGCTGCTCGCGCGACAGGGCGTCGCTCGTCGCGGCGAGCTGTCCCTGCACCTGCTCCAGCGACTGGCTGGTGGCCTCCAGCTCCGAGCGCAGCCCGTCGCGCTCACCCGTGAGCGCCTCGATGCTCGCGCTCGTCTCGGCGGCGAGCTTCTCGTGCGCGGCCCGCTCCGCCTCGTAGTTGCCCAGCGTCTCCGCGAGCTCTCCGCGCAGATTCCCGATCTGGCCGGTGAGCAGTTGCTCCAGAGCGTCCTTGGCCTCGCTCAGGGCCTGCAGCTCGGCGATGCGCTGGTCCCGCTCGCCCGTCGTCCTGGCCAGCGCGGCCTGGGTCGTCCGCAGCGTCTCGTGCGTGTCATCCAGCTCGACCTTGAGGCCGTCGCGCTGCGCGGTGGTGGTGCCCAGCGCGTCGCGCGTCTCCTCCAGCGTGTTCTGCGTCTGGGTGAGCGTCTGGCTGGTGGCCTCCAGCTCGCCGCGCGTCTCGGCCAGCGTGCCCTCTGTCTGGGCCAGCGTGCCTTGCGTGTCCGCGAGCTGCTGCTCCGTGCGCGACAGCGTGTCCTGCGTCTGCGAGAGCGTCTGGCTGGTGGCCTCCAACTCGCCGCGCGTCGTCGACAGCGCCTCTTCCGTCTGGGCCAGCCGCGTCTGCGTCTCGCTCAGCGACTGGCTGGTGGCCTCCAGCTCGCCCCGCGTCTCGGAGAGCGACTGCTCCGTGCTCGCCAGGGTGTTCTGCGTGTCCGCGAGCTGCTGCTCGGTGCGGGCCAGCGTGTCCTGCGTCTGCGAGAGCGTCTGGCTGGTGGCTTCCAGGTCTCCCGTCAGCTCGGAGATGCGCTGATCCCTCGCCGCGACGTCGCCCTGGAGCCCCTCGATGGTGGACTCGCGCTGGGCGACGGTGTCCTCCAGCGACACGACGCGCGCCTGGAGCTGATCTCCAATGCGCTGCGACTCCTCGAGCTGCGAGGTGAGGGCTTGAATCTGGCCGGTGAGGTCGGCCTCCAGCTCGGCCTTCGCCGCGCGAAGCTCCTCGAGCTGCCGGGTGAGGTCCTCGTCCAGCGCGTCCTTGGCGATTTGAAGCGCCTCGAGACGGCCGGTGAGGTCCTCTTCCAGCGCGTTCTTCGCGTCGGTGAGCGCCTGGAGTTCGCCGGACAGCTCGGCTTCGCGGTCGGCCAGGTGCGCCTTGACGGCCTCGACCTCGCCCTCCAACTCGCCGATGCGCTCCAGTTGCTGCTGGATGTTGGAGTTGAGGTCGGCCTCGGTGCGCTCGTTGCGCTCGATGGCCTCCGCCAGCTCGCGGTCCAGGGAGGAGATCTTCGCGTCGCGGTCATCGACGCGCTGATTGAGCTCCGTCTCCTGCGCGTCCTTGTCCATCCGGAGCTGCTCGCGCTCGCTCGTGGTGCGCGCGAGGTCCGCCTCCAGATCCGCCACCTGCTGACTGAGGCGCGCCTCCAGCGAGTCGCGCTCCGCGTTCAGCCGGATGATCTCCGCGTCGCCCCGGGCGCCGTGCTCCTCGGCGGAGGCGGCCCGGGTCTCCAGGCCGCGGACGGTGGTGTCGCGCTCCTGCTCCGTCTGCTGCAGCCGCTCCTGGAGGGCCTGAATCTCTCCGTCCAGCTCGGCATAGCGCTGATCCCGCTCGCTGACGGTGCGGCCCAGCTCCGACTCGAAGTCGTCGCCGCGCTTGCCCAACTGGGCGATCTCCGCCTCGTTCGCGCGGACGGTGTCCTGGAGCTTCTGCTCCTTGACCTCGAACTCCAGCGTGACGACGTTGTGGAGCTTCTCGAGCTTGTCGAACTCGGCTCGCAGGTGCTCCAGGTCGGTGCCACGCCGCGCGATTTCGTCCTCGCGGTTGTGGACCTCCTTGCGGAGCACGTTGATGTCCTTCTCCTTGGATGCGACGACCTCGATGAGGTCCTTCTCCGAGGAGAACTTCTGCAGCAGCAGGTCATCGACGGTGGCGCCGTGCTCGCGTTCCTTCTGGAGCATGGCTTGCTGCGCTTCATTGAAGCGGCGCAGCAGGTCGTCCACCTGCATCTTGAGGCCTTGCAGCTCCACGTCCTTCTCGTGGAGCCGGTCCTCGCCGGACAGGAGCTCGCGCTCGCGCACGCTCCAGATTTCGGAGAGGCGGGCGAGCTGGGCCTCGCGCGTCTTGAGCTCGTCGCGGAGGATTTGGATCTTCCCCTCCGGCGTGCCCATCAGCTCGCGGCGAGGAGGCGGGCGCTTGAGCTGACGCGACTCCGCCAGCAGCTCCGCCTTGCGGTCGGCGATGGACTGGAACGCGCGGTCGAGGAACGCGCGGTCCTCTTCCGTCATCGCACTGCGTCGTTCGCGCTTGGGGAGCTTGGGTGGGCCGCCGGGACTGGTGCGGATGGCGGGCATCGGAGGCGGAGCCTCGCGCGGGTTGCCGGAGAGCGCGGCGTCGAGGTCCGCGTCGGATTCCTCCGCACCCGTGGGGACGATGCCGGTGCTCAACGAGGCGAGCTCTCCCATTTCGAAGGGGATGACGAGGTAGCCGTCCGCGGCGCCCGGCGTCTGCCGGTGCTGCGTCAAGCCTTCGACTCCCGTGTCGGAGGACAGGAGCAGGACCTTGAGATTCTGGCCCCACTTGCCCTTCTTGATCTGCCCGCACAGCGTGAACCCGGATTGATCCGGCAGCTCGGCTCGGAGGACGACGAGATCCGGCCGGCGTTTCTCCAGCTCGCGCTGCGCATCCGTGGCAGTCGCCGCCATGGCGGTCTGGTAGCCCGCGCTCTTGAGCACGGTCGCCATGCTGAGGGCGAAGTCGTTTTGGCTTTCAACGATGAGGACGCGGCGCTCCATGAAGCCCTTCCACCCGCAAAAAGTGCAGTGAAAACCGCAACATCCTACTGGGCGGGCCCGAGGCTTGGAAAGTTTCCGGAGGGTGCTCGGTTGGCTGCTTCACGAGCCCTTGCCGCGAACGGTGCCTTGTGCACGGGGCGTGGGGGGCAACCTGGACGGATCCGTGTCGTCGTCCCGCCCCGGGAAGGTGGTGGGGGGAGTGTGACGGGCGAACCGAGTGCCTTCCGGCGGACAGTACCCGTGGGCGAGCTGGGCGAACCAGGGGTTGAGCGTCGAGGAGAGCGGCTCGGGGGCGGGGCCGTCTTCTTCCGCCGTCTCCTCGGGGAGGGCCTCGTCGGGTTCGGCCTCCTGGAGGTCGTCCTCGTCTTCGATCAGCTGGGCGGCGCTGCTGACGGAGACCTCGGCCTCCTCGACCTCGTCGCTGCTGATTTCGTCGGGTTCGTCGAGACGTGGGTGGGAGTGGGATGG
>NZ_JABXEM010000462.1:0-4030 GCF_013372595.1 Myxococcus sp. AM011 | reverse complement strand
TGCTCCAGCACCTCTCCCTGCAACCACCCTCGCTGCCACTCCGCGTAGTCCGCGTACTGCACCGGCAGCTCTCCCAGCGGGGACGGCTTGCCTTCCGCGTACGCCTCGTAGAGTGCCGCCACCTCCCGCACCAACACCTCCGTCGACCACCCGTCCGACACGATGTGGTGCAGCACCACCACCAGCACGTGCGACTCCGCCGACAACCTCACCAGCGTCACTCGCAGCAGCGGGCCTCGCGTCAGGTCGAAAGGCCTCGCGACCTCCTCGCTCACCCAGCGCAACAGCGTGGCCTCATCCTTGGGCTGTTCGACTCGCCGGAGCTGGAACGCCGTCGGAGGCTGGATGACCTGGACAGGAACGCCACCCTCGTCTGGGAAGCAGGTGCGCAGGCTCTCGTGACGACGCACCACTTCCGCGAAGGCTCGCTCCAGCGCCTCCACATCGAGCGGTCCATCCAACCGGAGCGCGGTCGGAACGTTGTACGCGACGCCCCCGGGTTCGAGTCGATCAAGGAACCACAGTCGCTGCTGCGCGAAGGACAACGGCAGCACACTCCGCCGAGGTGAAGGCCGCAGCGCGGGCAACGAGACGGCTCGCGCGACCTGGTCCACCTTCCGCGCCAACGACTCCAGTGTGGGCGCCTCGAACAGCGCTCGCAAAGGCACTTCCACTCCGAGCGACGCACGGAGCCGAGCCACCACCTGCGTCGCGACGAGCGAATGCCCACCCAAGGCGAAGAAGTCGTCGTGTCGACCCACCCGCTCGACTCGCAAGACCTCCGCCCAGATGGAAGCCAGCGCCTCCTCCATCGGCGTCGCGGGCGGGACGTGCGCATCACCCGACACCACGGCCCCAGTCTCGGGCACTGGCAGCGCTCGACGATCCAGCTTTCCGTTCGGCGTCAGCGGCAACACGTCCAGCCACATGAAGGCCGCGGGCACCATGTGCGCCGGCAATCTCTCCTGGATGAACCCTCGCAAGGCAGCCACCTCCGCGGCCTGCCCGGAACGCGAGACGACATACGCGACGAGGCGCCGGTCTCCAGGCATGTCCTCACGCGCCACCACCACCGCATCGCGCACCGAATGATGCTCGCGCAGGACCGCGGCCACTTCTCCCGGTTCCACCCGGAAGCCGCGCACCTTCACCTGGAAGTCCGAGCGGCCGAGGAACTCCACGCGCCCATCCGCGAGCCACCGCACACGGTCCCCCGTGCGGTACATCCGAGCCCCCGGCATCACACTGAACGGGTCTGGACCAAACCGCTCCGCCGTCAGCTCGGCACGCGACAGGTAGCCACGCGCGACTTGCGATCCTCCGATGAACAGCTCCCCCGGAACACCGGCCGGCACCGGCTGCAGCTCGTCGTCGAGCACATACACCCGAGCATTCGCCAGGGGCCGCCCCAGTGGCACCGTGGCCAGTCGTGTCGACGGATTCGCATCCGTGCGCGCACGCGGCGAAGAGGTCGCAACCCCGCCTGCGAGCACCCCCACCGTCGTCTCCGTGGGGCCGTAGTGATTGAACACCTCGCACTCGGGAGCCAGCGCGCTCACCTGTTCCAGCAACGTCCAGGTGGAGGACTCGCCGCCCAGCACCAATCGCTTGCGCGGAAGCACTCGAGCCGGGTCCGGCGCCGTCAACAGCGCGGAGAGATGCGCGGGGACGATCTTCACGCAGTCCACGCCGTGACGCTCGAAGTACTCCGCGACCCCGACGGGATTTCCCGCGCGCTCCGCGGTGAGCACATGCAGCACCCCACCCGTGCACAGCGCGGGGAACAACACCGTGTTCCCCAGGTCGGCGCCGAATGTGGACACCAGCGCGAAGCTGGTGCACTCGCGCAACCGCAACCGCTCCGTCGCCGCCTGGACGTAGTTGACGAGCGCCCCATGCGATACGGCCACGCCCTTCGGGCGCCCCGTGCTCCCCGACGTGAACAACACGTACGCCAGATTCTCCGCGGTCCCTCTCCTGTCCGGGGCGTCCACTCGCTGGAGGGCGAGCTGCTCGGCCTCCGTGTCCAGTTGTACGCACCGCGCCGCACAGGCCTGGAACAAGGCCGCATGACGTGACTCCGTCACCACCACGGGCGCCGCGACCTCTTCCACCATCAGACACAGGCGCGTCGCTGGCTGCGACGGCTCCAGCGGCACATACGCGCCACCTGCCTTCAGGACCCCCAGCAACGCGACCACCAGCTCCACACTCCGGTCCAGGCACAGCGCAACAGGGACATCCGGTCCCACGCCCAAGGCCCGCAGATGATGCGCGAGCTGATTCGCCCGAGCATCGAGCTGCCGATACGAGAGCACCGCCTCCTCGCAGCGCACGGCCGGCGCATCCGGTGTCCGCGCCACCTGCCGTTCGATGAACTGGTGCAGCAACGCGGCTTCGAACGGGGCGTCCACGGCCGTGGTGGCCCAGTCCTCCAGGAGGTGTCGACGCTCGGAGGCGGTCATCAGCGGCA
The DNA here is from genome assembly GCF_013372595.1 of Myxococcus sp. AM011. Lineage (NCBI taxonomy): Bacteria > Pseudomonadati > Myxococcota > Myxococcia > Myxococcales > Myxococcaceae > Myxococcus > Myxococcus sp. AM011. The sequence continues at coordinate 1,557 of NZ_JABXEM010000462.1, read as the reverse complement.
GCGCGGAGAGGCGCTGCTCAGGGTTCGCGGTGATGGACTCCAGCAGGACCTGAAGGTGGGAGACCATGCGAGCCGCCGTGGACGCCAGGAACAGGTCCGAGTTGAACAGCAGCGTCCCCGCGAAACCCTCCACCGTCTCACTCAGGTTCAGCGACAGCTCGAAGCGCGCGGACTCCGTGCCCTCGGTGGCCAGCGGCTTCAGCGACAGCGCGGGCAGCGCCAGGGCCTCCACCGGCGCGTTCTGAAGAACAAAGAGGACCTGGAACAGCGCGGTGCGACTCAAGTCGCGCACGGGGTGGAGCGCTTCCACCAGCTTCTCGAACGGAAGGTCCTGGTGCTCGTAGGCCCCCAGCGTGGTCTCCCGCACCTGGGCCAGCAGCTCGCGGAACGTGTCCCGAGGCCGCGACTGGGCTCGCAGGACCAGCGTGTTGACGAAGAAGCCGATGAGGCCCTCCGTCTCCGCGTACCTCCGTCCCGCGATGGGCGAACCCACGCTGACGTCCTCCTGCCCCGAATAGCGCGACAACAACACCTGGAACGCCGCGAGCAACACCATGAAGGGCGTGGCCCCCTCCGCGCGGGCCAGTGTCCCGATGGCGTCGCTCAGCTCCCTCGAAAGCCGCACCGGCACCGTGGCGCCACGGTGGGACTGAATCGCGGGCCTCGGACCATCCGTGGGCAGTTCGAGATGGGGAGGTGCTCCCGCCAGACGCTTGCGCCAGCCGTCGAGCTGCGCTTCCAGTCGCGCGCCACTCAGCCATTCGCGCTGCCAGCGTGCGTAGTCCGCGTACTGCACGGGGAGCGCGGCGAGCGGTGACTCACGGCCCTCGGAGAATGCGACATAGAGCGCGCTCAGTTCGCGCACCAACACACCGAGGGACCAGCCATCCGCGATGATGTGGTGCATCACCAGCGAGAGCACGTGCACCTCGGGCTCCAGCCGCGACAACGTGGCTCGCATGAGCCACTTCTGTCCCAGGTCGAACGGGCGCAGCGAATCCTCGACGGCTCGACGGCGCACCTCGGCCTCTTGCGCCGACCCGGTCAGTCCACCGAGGTCTTCAATCGTGAGCGGGAAGTCCGTGGATGGATGGATGACCTGAACGGGCTCGCCCTCATTCAGGGCGAAGGTGGTGCGCAGCGCCTCATGCCGAGCCACCAGTGCGGAGAACGCGCGGTGGAGGGCATCGAAGTTCAGCGCCCCTTCGAGTCGAAGGTGGATGGGGATGTTGTAGGCCGCGCTGCCCGGAGAGAGCTGGTCGAAGAACCACAGTCGCTGCTGCGCGAAGGACAACGGGGGCATCCCCGTGCGCGGCAGCGCGACCAAGGGAAACGCCTCGGACGACGGACCTGCTTCGCGCGAGGAGTCGATGCGCGCGGCCAGGGCTTCGACGGTGGGTGCCTCGAAGAGCGTGCGCAGCGGGAGGTCGACACCTGTCAGCGCACGCACCCTCGCCACCACCTGCGTCGCCAGCAGTGAGTGTCCTCCCAGCTCGAAGAAGTCGTCCTTCCTCCCCACCCGCTTCGCGCCCAGCACCTCCGCGAAGACCTCCGCCA
>NZ_JABXEM010000461.1:0-4064 GCF_013372595.1 Myxococcus sp. AM011 | reverse complement strand
GGGCGGGTGTTCCGGTGCGCGGATGTGGCGGTGTGCGAGCCGTGGCTGACGGATGCGTCCGAGCGGGAGTTGTTGGAGACGCTCGGGGAGTTCCGTGAGCCGGAGTCGCTGACGCCCGCGCGTGAGGCGCTGCTGCTCGTGCTGGAGCGCGAGGGTGGGGTCGAGGCGCTGTCGGTGGAGGAGTGGGAGGAGAGGGAGGAGGCGCGGAGGCAGGAGGAGGAGGCCGCGCGCCAGAGGGCGGAGGAGGAGCGCGTCCGTGCCGAGGAGGAAGCTCGGCGGGCGGAGGAGGCTCGGCTTCGCGCGATTGAAGAGGCCCGGCTGGCGGAGGAGGCTCGGCTTCGCGCGATTGAGGAGGCCCGGCTGGCGGAGGAGGCGAGGCTCCGCGCGGAGGCAGAGCGGCTCGCGGAGGAGGCTCGGCTCGCGGAGGAGGCTCGGGTCCGCGCTGAGGAAGAGCGCCGCGCGGAAGAGGCTCGGCTCGCGGAAGAGGCCCGGCTGGCCGAAGAGGCTCGGGTCCGCGCGGAGGAGGAGCGCCGCGCGGAAGAGGCTCGGCTTGCGGAAGAGGCCCGGCTGGCCGAAGAGGCTCGGGTCCGTGCGGAGGAGGAGCGCCGCGCGGAAGAGGCTCGGCTCGCGGAAGAGGCTCGGCTTGCGGAAGAGGCTCGACTGGCCGAAGAGGCTCGGGTCCGTGCCGAAGAAGATCGTCGCGCGGAAGAGGCTCGGCTGGCTGAAGAAGCTCGAGTCCGCGAGGAAGAAGAGCGTCGCGCGGAAGAAGCTCGGCTTGCGGAAGAGGCTCGACTGGCCGAAGAGGCCCGGCTCGCGGAAGAAGAGCGTCGCGCGGAAGAGGCCCGGCTGGCTGAAGAGGCTCGGCTGGCGGAAGAGGCTCGGCTGGCTGAAGAGGCTCGGATCCACGCCGAGGAAGAGGCTCGGCTCGCGGAGGAGGCCCGGCTGGCTGAAGAGGCTCGGGTCCGCGCCGAGGAAGAGCGTCGTGCGGAAGAGGCGCGGCTCGCGGAAGAAGCTCGACTGGCCGAAGAGGCTCGGATCCGCGCTGAGGAAGAACGTCGGGCGGAAGAGGCTCGGCTGGCTGAAGAGGCCCGACTGGCCGAAGAGGCTCGTGTCCGCGCCGAGGAAGAGCGTCTCGCGGAAGAGGCTCGGCTGGCTGAAGAGGCCCGACTGGCTGAAGAGGCTCGGATCCGCGCTGAGGAAGAGCGTCGCGCGGAAGAGGCTCGGTTGGCTGAAGAGGCCCGACTGGCCGAAGATGCTCGTGTCCGCGCCGAGGAAGAGCGTCTCGCGGAAGAGGCCCGGCTGGCGGAAGAGGCTCGACTGGCCGAAGAAGCTCGTGTCCGCGCGGAGGAAGAGCGTCTCGCGGAAGAGGCTCGGCTGGCTGAAGAGGCCCGACTGGCCGAAGAAGCTCGTGTCCGCGCGGAGGAAGAGCGTCTCGCGGAAGAGGCTCGACTGGCTGAAGAGGCTCGACTGGCTGAAGAGGCTCGGATCCGCGCTGAGGAAGAGCGTCGCGCGGAAGAGGCTCGGTTGGCTGAAGAGGCCCTGCTGGCCGAAGAGGCTCGGGTCCGTGCCGAGGAAGAGCGTCGCGCGGAAGAGGCGCGGCTGGCAGAAGAGGCGCGGCTGGCGGAAGAGGCCCGACTGGCCGAAGAGGCTCGGGTCCGCGAGGAAGAAGGGCGTCGCGCGGAAGAGGCTCGGCTCCGTGCCGAGGAAGAGGCGCGGCTGGCGGAAGAGGCCCGGCTCGCGGAAGAAGCTCGGCTGGCCGAAGAGGCTCGGCTCCGTGCCGAGGAAGAGGCTCGGCTGGCCGAAGAAGCTCGACTGGCCGAAGAGGCTCGGCTCCGTGCCGAGGAAGAGGCTCGGCTGGCTGAAGAAGCTCGGCTCGCGGAGGAGGCGCGACTGGCCGAAGAGGCTCGGGTCCGCGCCGAAGAAGAGCGTCGTGCGGAAGAGACCCGGCTCGCGGAAGAAGCTCGGCTGGCCGAAGAGGCTCGGAACCGTGCTGAGGAAGAGCGTCGCGCGGAAGAGGCTCGGCTCGCGGAAGAGGCTCGACTCGCCGAAGAAGCTCGACTCGCCGAAGAGGCTCGGGCCCGCGCTGAGGATGAGCGTCGTGCTGAAGAGGCTCGGCTCGCGGAAGAGGCTTGGGCCCGCGCCGAAGAAGAGCGTCTCGCGGAAGAGGCTCGGTTGGCAGAAGAGGCTCGGCTGGCCGAAGAGGCTCGGGTCCGCGCCGAGGAAGAGGCTCGACTGGCTGAAGAGGCTCGGGTCCGTGCCGAGGAAGAGAGTCGCGCGGAAGCAGCTCGACTAGCCGAAGAAGCTCGGTTGGCTGAAGAGGCCCGGCTCGCGGAAGAAGCCCGACTGGCTGAAGAGGCTCGGCTGGCTGAAGAGGCCCGACTGGCTGAAGAGGCTCGGCTGGCTGAAGAGGCTCGGCTGGCTGAAGAGGCTCGGCTCGCGGAAGAAGCCCGACTGGCTGAAGAGGCTCGGCTGGCTGAAGAGGCTCGGGTCCGCGCCGAGGAAGAGCGTCGCGCGGAAGAAGCCCGGCTGGCCGAAGAGGCGCGGCTGGCTGAAGAAGCTCGTGTCCGTGCCGAGGAAGAGCGTCGCGCAGAAGAGGCGCGGCTGGCCGAAGAGGCTCGACTGGCCGAAGAGGCTCAAGCCCGCGCGGAGGAAGAGCGTCGCGCGGAAGAAGCTCGGGCCCGTGCCGAGGAAGAGCGTCGCGCGGAAGAGGCTCGGCTGGCTGAAGAGGCTCGGGTCCGCGCCGAGGAAGAGCGTCGCGCGGAAGAATCCCGACTGGCTGAGGAGGCTCGACTCGTCGAAGAGGCTCGGGCCCGCGTCGAGGAAGAACGTCGCGCGGAAGCGGCCCGGGCCCGCGCGGAGGAGGAGCGTCGCGCAGAAGAGGCTCGACTGGCCGAAGAGGCTCGAGTCCGCGCCGAAGAAGAGCGTCGTGCCGAAGAGGCTCGGCTCGCGGAAGAGGCTCGACTGGCAGAAGAGGCGCGACTCGCGGAAGAGGCTCGGCTCGCCGAAGAGTCCCGGCTGGTGGAAGAGGCTCGGGTCCGTGCCGAGGAAGAAGAGCGTCGCGCCGAAGAGGCTCGACTAGCAGAAGAAGCCCGGCTGGCCGAAGAGGCTCGGCTGGCTGAAGAAGCCCAGCTCCGCGCCGAGGAAGAACGCCGTGCCGAAGAGCTTCGGCTCGCGGAAGAAGAGCGTCGCGTCAAAGAGGCTCAACTCGCCGAAGAGATTCGGATCGCGGAAGACGCCCAGCTCCGCGCGGAGGAAGAGCGACTCGCCGAGGAAGCACGGCTCGAGGAAGAGGCGCGTCACGCCGAGGAAGTCCGTCTCGAAGTCGAACGTCGTCGCGCGGACGCGGTACGCCGCGCGAAGGAAGCGCGTCAGGCCGAACAGGCCCGCCTCGCGGAAGAACAGCGCCTCGCCGAAGAGGCCCGCCAGGCCCAGGTCGTCGACCTCTCAGCCCCGTCGACTCCCGCCTCCGATGCCTCGGATGACATCGACGCCCTGACCCTCGACGTCGGTGACATCATCCCGGCGGACCCCGACGAAGCCCCACCTCCGAACCCGTTCCCCCGCGCCTCCAACGTCCCGCCGCTCGCGGCGTCTTCAGCCCAGGCGGACCTCCCCCTCCACGCCGAGAGCCGCGAGGCCCTGCGCTCCGCCAGGGACCGTGCCCAGGCGGAGCTCCTCCACGACATGGAGGAGGCCCTGCGGCGCTCCAGGGCGCAGCCGCTCGAACCCTGGCTCGCGGACGAGCCCCCTGGCACCGTACCCCCCACCCGGACGCGAGACCGGGTCCCCGTCCAGGACGAGTCCTGGCGCGCGAAGGACACCGTCCTCACCCCACCCGCCGAGTCCGAGGCCGAACTGCCTCTGCTCGAGGCCGAGCCAGAGCCCGAATTCTGGGCTGTCACGGTCCCCTCCGGAGATCCACTCTCCGCACCGCCCTCCCTGCCGCCGCGCGCCGTCGCGGGCCCTCCGGTCCTGACCCCCGTCGCGGGCCCTCCGGTTCTCACCCCCGTCGCCAAGGCCGGCCCTCCCGTCCTCATGCCCGCGGACCCCGAGCCCGGCCCCAC
>NZ_JABXEM010000460.1:0-4111 GCF_013372595.1 Myxococcus sp. AM011 | reverse complement strand
AAGAGACAGCCGACGTGGTGCGCCCCGCCTCCTCCGGCAAGACGCCCTACGTGCGCTTTGACGGCAATGACTACTCGATTCCGGATGCCCTGGTACGCCGTCCCCTCACGCTGGTGGCCTCCCCCTCCACGGTGCGCCTGCTCGACGGCGCCCAGAGCAGGTCGCCTCGCACGTGCGCAGCTGGGACAAGGGCGCCGTCGTCGAGGACGCGCGGCACCTGGCCGCGCTGGCGAAGAAGAAGGCCCACGCCCACGAGCTGCGCGGCAGGGACTTGCTGCGCGCCCGCTGCCCTCGTGCCGACCAGATGCTCCAGGCCCTCGCCGACCGCGGTGACAACCTCGGCAACCACACCGTGAAGCTGCTGGCGCTGGCGGAGCGCTACGGCGCCGCGGAACTGGACGCCGCCCTGGCCGAGACGCTCGAGCGCGGCGCACTCGGGCCCGCTTCTGTCGCCCACGTCCTCGACCAGAGACGCCGTCAGAAGGGGGCGCCCCCGCCGCTGCCCCTGGTGCTGCCAGATGACCCGCGCGTGCGCGAAGCGCGTCCCCCAGCATTCCCTCAACGCCTACGACGCCCTCCTCGGGGGCGACCCGGAGCAAGAGAACGTCTCACCGCCCTCGGACTGAGCCACACCAGCGACGCGCTCGATGACCTCATCGCCATGGCCACCAAGAGAAGGTGGGGGCCCACCGAGTTGCTGGAAGCCATCGCCGAGGAAGAGACGAAGGACCGGGCTCGACGCAGCGTGGAGCGACGCCTGTCGCGCAGCAAGCTCGGTGCGCTCAGGACGATGGCCGACTTCGACTGGGGCTGGCCCAAGCGCATTGACAGGCCGGCCGTCGAGAGCGCCCTGGCCCTGGACTTCATGGCCCGCCCCGCCAACGTCGTCCTTGTCGCCCCTCAAGGACTGGGCAAGACCATGATTGCCCAGAACATCGCCTACAACGCCGTGCAGGCTGGCCACTCCGTCCTCTTCACCACCGCCTCCCAATTGCTGCTCGACCTCGGCAGTCAGGACTCCGCCAGGGCCCTCGACAGGCGCCTGAAGCACTACTGCACCCAGGCGGGCCTGCTCGTCATCGACGAGATTGGCTACCTCTCCTACGACGCGAGGAACGCCGACCTGCTCTTCCAGGTGGTGTCGCGCAGGTATGAGAAGAAGCCGATTGTCCTGACGACCAATCTCCCGTTTTCGGAGTGGACCACCATCTTCCCCAACGCCGCCTGCGCCATCGCCCTCATCGACCGCGTCATCCACCACGCCAGCATCATCAGCATTGAGGGCGACAGCTACCGCCGACGCGTGGCCGAGGAGTCCCGAGCCGAGCGCAAGGCCAAGAAGGGCTGAACTCCTCCGCGCCCCGACGCGGCCAACCGGCCTCGCTCTCCCGCTCCGCCTCTGCGGTCGGGGGCGCGGGGCCGAGCTGCTTCCGATGACCAGATTTCCGCGCTCCGCGATGACCGCCAACACACCGCGCAACTCCACGAGCACGGGCGACGCGCCAGCGTCCAGCGGCCCGCGCACCTGGCGGCTCCGGCTGCCATGCCCATGAAGCCCCAGGGGAGCTCCCACAGGGCGGCTCGCCGCGCCGCAAGCGGCGCAGCTCGCCGGACGTACAGCCGAGACGAACGGCATCTGTGCCGCCCAGGACTTGACGCCGACGCGCGTCCGTACGACTTCTTGGGGGCCTCGCTTCTCTCTCACACGTTGAGCGGGGCGCTCGACCTGTGAGCGTGTTGGCGCACGCTCCAGGTCACCTTTCTCTCACGCGAGCTGGCGAACACCGCCGCGCCCCGTCCTCTCTGGGCCCCGTGGACTACCTCACGCAGCGTGGCGTGCCAGCATCCGGCTCGCTGCTGGACTCCGCGCGGCCTGCAACATTCCTTCCCGGCAACCAGCGCGCTCGTCGCGACCTCGATCTCCATCAACCACTTCTCTCAGCAACACCAGCGCCTTGAGCGCGTCCAACTCAGGCACCTCGTCAGCGGGACCCTCCAGGACACCACCCGCCACGAGCGCCGCGCGATACGCCCTCTCCGTATTCGGCCCCATGCCCAACAGCCGGGCCACTTCGCGCGCACCCGTCCCCATGCGGTGCAACCGCACCAACTCTCTCAACCTGTCCATGTCGACTCTCCGGTAGCTCATCCGCGCGCGTCCCTGGGCGCACCGCGGGGGCGGTGCTCGTGGTCTCGCGAGGATGCACGATGCACGGGATGAACTGGCCGGGTAGGCGCTCACCCCCCTGCCAGCCGCGTTTCTTCCAACTGTTTTCTGGGTGTGCGGACCGCCGTCCCGACTGCTCCGACTTGCGGTCCGCTTGGCCGACCCCGGGGCGATCCGCTTGGCCGACCCCGCTACGAACTGCTTGGGTGACCCGCCTGCGATCCATTACCCCGGTCCGTCACACAGGCCGCCGTCCCACCTTCGCGATCGCAAAGCAGTGCAGTCCATGCGGAGGTCGGGAGCATTGCGGCCCAGCCGGAACTGTTTCTTCTTTTTCGTACACTCAGCCGCAGGGGACTGTCAGGACACCTTCTCCCCATGTCTGGAGTGCTTACATACGCCCTCGTCCATGGCTTCCCGCAAGAAGACGACCTCTGAGCTTTCCATTCACGTGCTGTACGTCGAGTTGGTGGGCATCCAGCCGGTCATCTGGCGCGAGCTTCTTGTGCGCAGTGACATGCCCCTGTCGAAGCTGCACGACGTGCTGCAAGAGGCCTTCGGGTGGAACCACAGCCACATGCACGTGTTCGAGGACACTTCACGGCGGCGATACGGAGATATGGCGGGCGAGGCTGATGACAGGGGCTTCGGCGGCGATGCCTCTCTGCGGGATGAGCGCGAGTACTCCGTCTCGGACATCGCCCCGCGCGCTCGTAGCCTCTTCGGTTATATCTATGACTTCGGTGACGACTGGGTGCACCGCCGCCGCGTAAAGAAGGTGCAACCTGCCGAACCTGGCAAGCGATACCCCGCATGCGTCGCGGGAGCCAGAGCGGCGCCGCCCGATGACTGCGGTGGCGTCCCCGGCTACGAGCGACTCCTCAAGGCACTTGAGGACCCCGAGCACGGAGAGCATGAGGAAATGCGCCAGTGGCTCGGCGGCCCGTATGACCCCGAAGCGTTCGACCTCAAATCCACCGACAAGGCCGTCCGCACCATCAGTTGATTGAGATTCACGGTCTCTGGTTGGGACTCCTGTCTAGGGCAGGTCGTCATCCGCGGACTGAAGCAGCGGTCGTCTGTATTCGCTGAACATCCAAGGTCACCACGTAAGCCCGGCGGACAGGCTCATCGCCAGGGGCCGAGCACAACACCAGGACGAACAGTGCACTGAGTCGTCACCATTCATGCTGCGTCATGCACATGATCTTGGCCGGGCCAGGAGGCATCAGAGTCGCAGTATCACCGTAGCTGGACGCGACTCCTGGCCTCCGGTGGAGCCGCCTCCTCTTGTCGGGCGAAAAACTCCACGCGCGACCCAGTCGACCGGTGGCCCGTTGCGCGCGCGACCGGAAGTCGCCCTTCGTGGCCTGGAGGGCCTTCACGCGAACTTGGGTACTCTTCTGGCGTGGAGGCCGTCGCGCGCATGCGTTGTGCGGGCGGCGCGGTGGAACCCACAGTAGGGCCTGGTTGGCATCTGCGCGGGGAAGGGCTCACTGCGTCTCGAAGAAGCTCCCCCGTAACCGTTCACGGCGCAGGCCGGCGGAAAGGTGAACTGAGGTTACGTGCCGGGTAGCAGTGAGGGTGCGGGAGTGCCGTGGAGCTGAGCTTCGACGGAGGCGGTGAGATAGTCGAGCACGTTGCGCTCCTGCTTCCTGAGACTCATCACGGCGGTGAGGATGCGTGCGACGAAGAGACTGGCGTCCTCGCTCTGGGTACCGAAGCTCGTCTTGCGCCAGATGACGGCATGGCGCAGGTCTCTCTCGGCGAGATTGTTGGTGGGCTGGACGCCCTCTGTATAGACAAATGTCCAGAGATGGGCTTGATCCGCTTCAGTGGACACCAAGGAAGAGGCAGGTACGGTGTCCAACATGACGGAAGTGAAGAAGCCACGACGTCCCCGGCGTAGCTACACGGAGGAGTTCAAGGCCGGGGCGGTGAGGC
>NZ_JABXEM010000045.1:0-50737 GCF_013372595.1 Myxococcus sp. AM011 | reverse complement strand
GGCGCCGCCCTGACCGAGTGGCCGACCGTGCAGGCCTCCTTCGCGCCCCTGGCCCCGCCCACTCCCGTCCTGAACCCCACGCCGACCACGGCGGGCGACCGGACGAATGGCGCGGAGCGCTCTCGGATGCGCATGCGCTGTGGCATGTGCGAGCTCCGGCCCAGAGGTCCCATCGACCCGAACAAAGTGCCCCACATCTCCGTGCATGGCATCGGCGCAGGCCCCGAGGTGATGGACCCGGCCATCAACAACTTCCCGTCCAATGCGCAGGTCTACGACTTCTTCTATCCCGACAACCGGCACCCCATGGAGACGGCGGACTGCCTGCGCAACGCCATCATTCAGGCACGGGGAGCGCACTCGGGGACGACCGTGCAGGTGGTGGCGCATTCCCTCGGCGCCATCATCGCGACGGGCGCGGACCACTCGCTCGCGGACCCGGAGTGGATGCCTACGGAGGTCCCCACCAACTGCGGGTTCATGAAGAAGGTGCGCGGCCGGCACCGCAATGGCTTCGTGCTGGAGCCGGCACCGAGCCCGAGTCAGCTCGACCTCCGGATGACGTTGATCGACCCGCCCTTCCAGGGGTTCACGGATGCTCCGCTCATCGTCTCCGATTGCGTGCCCGGACCGGGAGACCTCACCGCGGGCAGCGCGCTCATGCAGACGCTGAACACCCGGCCCACTTTCTCCAGACAACGCAGGGTGTTCTATGCCAACCGCGCGAACGACGACAAAGCCCGTGACCTCACCGAGTTCGATGACGCGGACCTGGAGCTGATCTGCAAGGCCATCCGAGGGGAGACCGTGCGCACCCGGAAGTTCGGCCTCATCAACGCGTGGAACGCCGTCAAGAACCTGCGGGGGCCAGGAGGGAAGAAGCTCAAGGACGCCCTGGGCTGCGGCGGCTGCTCCGCGGCACGCATCAAGGAGCTCGCCGGGCAGGTGGCACCCCGGTTGCCGGGCGACCACACCGAAGTCATCAGGGAAATCACCTTCTGACTCCTCCTCCTGGGACGATGGAAAGGGCCGCCGCGCCGGGCGGCACATGAGACTCGCTCTGGCTCATCCCCGAAGCAAAGCGTGTCGCATGGCCGCGCGGAGGGTGGCGTCGGAAGCCCGTCAGTCCACCCGCGCCTCCGGGAGATTTCCGGGGGCCGCGAGGTCCTGCTTGGAGACGGCGGAGTAGGGACAGGGGCGCAGAGGAGAGGCGTCCCGGTGGGGCTCGGGTGGGACTCGCAGCCGGGCCGTCTCGGTCTGCGCGGTCTGCTCGGTGCAGATGCTGCCCCAGTCCGCGCCGGTGGGAACGGGGAGCAGGGGGATGGAGCTCTGTGGGAGCTGGAGCAGCGTGCGGACCTGCGCGCCATAGCGCGCGCCCATCCACGCCTTCGTGGCGCAACACTTGTCCGGCGCGTAGCAGATGTTCTTCGCCTCGACGGGCACGTGGCGGAGCGCCTGATAGAGGTCCTTGCCCTTCGCGATGCGCTCCATCACCTGCTGGCATTTCTGCTTGCGGGCCTCGCCCGTGAGGTTGCCGGCTTCAAACGACATGTCCCGGTAGGCGTTGAACAAGGACTGCAGGGAGTCACTCACCGTCTGCCGGGCAAAGGCCCACTGTCGCTGCTCCACCACGGGGCCGCTGTCGGTCTCCCGGGGAAACAACTTCCCATCGCCAAAGCCCGTCCACTCATTGCCCGACACGCTCTTGAGCCGTGCACCAAAGTGGTTGAAGCCCGAGTGGTATTCCTCCTCGCCTCGCATGTGGCGCACCCAGTTCAGGTTGTAGGAGGCCAACCGGCTGGAGCGAGGAGCAGGCAGCGGCTTGGGGACCGACGCGGCGGTCTCTCCCTGCGCGTTCATTCCCCGCATCCATCGGAGCGTCTCATTGTTCTCGGGCGTGACGCGGTTGGACGCGTAGATGCCCTTCACCGTCTCTTCCCGGCTGGTGATGAGGTGTCCGGGCGCGAAGAGGTCCGTCAGACTGTGCAGCCCGTTGGCCTCGTAATGCAGGGCCTTCCAGAGGTGGGCCTCCTCGCGCGTCTCGACGGCGAGCCGGGCGTAGTAGAGCGCCTGGCGGTGCATGGCCACGTACCAGCGCAGCGCATGCTCCTGGAAGTGCCAGTCGTTGGTGAAGGCCAGTCGCATCATCTCATCGCCCCACCACGGGCCATCGGTGGGGGTTCCCCCCGAGTCCCCCGTCGCATTTCCCAACGCACCAAACGGAGGAACCTCTCCACGACCGATGTTGCGCAGGTGGCCCAGCAGGCTGGGGTCCATGTGCGTCGCCGCGTCACCGAGCGCGCACGTCCTGTCCTGCTCGTCGCAGGTGACGGCCCGTCGATAGTCACCGTAGAGCGCGATGAGGTCTCCGAAAGTGAGGTACTCCCCTCCCCCGGATGGATGGATGGAGTCCCCGACCCAGACGAGCACGGGGCTGATGGGGGGCGCGGCGGGCGGCACATAAAGCGCTCGGATGTAGGGGAGCTGGCCGCTGGTCTTGTTGTCCACGTAGCACTGCTGTCGAGCCATCAACTCCTGCTTGAAGGCCGCTTGTGAGCGCTGGTCCACCAGTCGGATTCCATCAGGGGTGCTGGGCTTGAAGGTCTTCATCAGGTCGAACTGGATGAAGTCCTGCCCCGTGCCGGAGCGTGCCGTCCGCGTCATCACCCGCCAGGGGCGGCAATTCCTCTCCTGGGGTTGGTTGCACAGCGGAATCAGGGAGCTGCCCTCGTCTCCAAGTCGCTTGTGCTCGTCGGAGTTGAAAGCGAAGGCGGAGGCGCCGTGCAGGAGGAGCAGCAGCGGCAGGATTCGCGTCAGGGTCTTCATCATGTTCTCCAGGGATGGCATTGGTCGGGCTCACGCGAAGCGGAGGGCGTAGTTGCCGAGGAAGAGGTCGACTTCGCCCGGCTCGCCATCGAAGCCGATGGCCGCGGGCGACTGGCCGTAGCGGTCGATGATGGGTGACTCGCCCTGGGCGGCGACCCGGTAGAACTTGATGTTGAGCGAGGCGCCCGGCGCCACGCGCGCGCCACGCGGCAGCCGTGTCTCCACCCGAAGCTTTCCCTTGAAGCGAGGCGGGAGCATGACGGGCTGAGACGTGAACAACTCGGCCTCCGGACGGCTGACGCTCCAGGCCTGTCTCAAGTGGGGGTCATCGCAGCACGCCTGCACCGCGGTGCCCACGGGGAGCTGGCGGGCGGCGATGACGAAGCGGTAGCGCGTGTGGACGGGGTCCGGATTGGTGAAGCCCGTGTCCACCAGGTGCTCCTGGCGCGTGGTGGGCACCACGGTGACGTTGCGGTGGCAGACGCCTGGATTCTCGCGAACCCAGCGGGCGTACTCCTCGGAGGTGATTTCGTCGGCGGGCAGCGGGTTGGCGTGTCCCTCCGTCACCACCCGGGCGATGAGGCACGGATGCGTGCCCATGGGAGAAGGCGGACGCCACTCGAAGTGCTCGCTGGAGCAGACGAAGTCGTTGGCTCCACCGCTCACCTGCACGTAGTCCGTGAGGCCCGTGGCCGTGCGCAGGACCTGGTGCTTCCAGTCGCGCGGGTGGGTGAGCAGCGCGGAGTCGGACCAGTAGAGGAAGACGCGACCCGACTGTGGCGTGGACTTGTAGTTCCACCCTCGCACGTAGATGTTGTTCAGCACGCCCGCCAGCACGTTGCGGCCAGCGTCCTCGGCCCAGGTCCGGCGCTGCTCCTCGGGCGAGAGCTCCTCGGCCTGCATCGGGATGATGTCGGGGGAAATCCACCACGACACATTGGGAGAGGGGATTCGTCCGTCGTCATCGAGGGAGTCCCTGAGGTTGATGTCGCTCCAGGGCGTACGGGTGGCGTCATGGCCAGGCATGCTGTGCTCCAGGTGGGTTGTGAGAGGTGCTCCGCGCTCACGCCGTGGCGGCGGAGCGCGGTTCGTCAGGGCTTCATGAGGGACGCGAGGCCCGGGTCAGACGCCGCCGCCCTTCTTGATGACGACCTCGGGCGAGATGTCCACGGGAGGCGAGCCCGTGCCCTCCGGCGAGGACCGGAGCACCAGTCGCCACGTGGCCAGGCGCTCCGGGTGGGCGAAGTCCTTGCCCAGCTCCCCGTTGATGCCGCGCACGGTGAAGGGCCGCTCCAGCCCGCTCTCCACGTGGAGCGCATGACCGCTCAGCGTGGCCCGCTCCGGCTGGGTGACTTCGACGTGGACCCCCTCGCTGTGCGCGTCCTGGAACGGCACGACGACCTGGTCCCCGGACCGCAACAGGGGCTGGGTCGAGTGCGTCATGAGCCGAAGCTGGATGTCCGAGTCCATCGACTCGGCGCGGAGCAGCACGCGGCGGGTGTCCATGGGGAGCTCGTACGTGGCGGGGGGACTGGCGGTGTCGGGCATCGGGACTCCTGGGTGAAGTGACTCACCCATGGAAGTGTCGCGAGCCTCCGGACTGTTCATTCACGACGCACGATTTCTTCACCGGGCCGTCGTTTCGCGGCAGCGCCGGGGGCCCGCGAGCCAGTCGGAGACCTGCTTCGCCCGCTCGGCACCGGCACCCTTCAGGGTGGCGTAGACGTCCAGCGCGTCCTGGGCGAGTCGTCGCGCCCGGCACGCCTCCCGCCCTTCCCTGTCCAGCACGCGAGCCAGCGTCCACCGCACGTCCGCGAGGTCCACCGGCCGGCCCGGAGTGGCCTCTCGCAGGCGCAGGGCCTCCTCCAGACTGTCCCGGGCCCTCGCCAGCCGCCCCAGCCGCAGCAGGGCTCCGCCCTTGGAGGCCAGCACCAGCGCGCGCAGCCGCTCCCGGTTTCCTCCCGCGTCCCGTGCCAGCTCGGCCTCGGCCTCCTCGAGGATGCGCACCGCCTCGGCGTGCCGGCCGAGCTGCACGAGCGTCTCTCCCAGGTAGCTGAGCGTCTGGATGCGCTCGGCGTGTCCCGGGGGAAGCGCGAGGCGCTGCGCGTCCAGCGCGCTCCGGTACGCCTCCAGTGAGGGCTCCAGCTCCCGGCGCCAGTAGTGCACCACCCCGAGTGACAGCTCCGCGTCCGCGCGCGCGGGGTGTCCTTCGGGGAGCACGCGCCGGTAGATGTCGCGGGCGCGCCGTGCATGCTCCAGCGCCTCGTCGCGACGTCCCGTGGCGAGCATCAGGCTGGTCAGCGCGAGGTGGGCGCGGCCGACGTCGCGGTGCCAGTCCCCATGGGCCGCGCTCCAGAGCGCGAGGGCGCGTTCGAGGCGGGTTCGACTGCTGTCCATGCGCCCCATCGTGAGCTCGAGCGTGCCCAGGTCATGGAGCGCGCGCGCCACCTGCGGATGTCCAGGGCCCAGCTCCGCTTCCATGAGGGCCAGCGACTCTTCGTAGGCGGCCACGGCGGGGCCGGTGTCCCCCCGGGATTCGAGCGCGTTGGCCAGCCCCAGCAGCGCACTGGCGAGCGCGACGGGGGCATTGCCTGCCTCTCTCAGCATGGCGACGGCTTCGCGGTGGTGGGGCTCCGCGCGCTCGGGCTGGCCTTCCACGTACTCCAGGCGTCCCAGGTAGGTGGTGAGCTCGGCCCGTCGTGGCCCTCGCGTGACGCCGATGCGAGCCAGCGCGGCGCTCGCGCGACGAGACCAGTCCCGTCCTTCCCGGGGCGCCTCCAGTTCGCGGACGGCGGTCCGGGTGAGGAAGGTCCAGAGGTCCGCCGCCACGTCGTCGGCCCTGTGGGCCTCGGCCAGGTCCACCGCGGAGCTCAGCGAGGCCACGGCTTCCACGAGCTTGCCGGTGGCCGCCTGGAGTCGGCCCACCTGGAACAGGGCCTCGGCGCGCACGGGCGGGTAGTCGAGGACGTCGGCGCGGGTGAGCGCCTCGCGGGCCTCGGCCAGTCCTTCGGCATAGCGGCCGGAGAGTTCCTCGGCGCGGGCGTGGTCCAGGCGCGCGCGCACCGCGTCGATGGCCGCGCGCGCCGCGGGAGCTTCCGGGAGGGAGGGCAGTCGCTGGAGGGCCTCCAGGTCCGCGCAGCGTGACGGCGCCGACAGCCGGGAGACGGCATCCACCGCGCTCTCCAGCGTGGCGGGGCCCGCCTGGGTGAAGGCGTGAAGCAGCCCCTCCATTTCTCGCGCGGAGCGGTCCAGGCAGGCAGTGCGCAAATCGAGCAGCGCCGGGGACTGCACCTTGTAGACGTGCGAGGCCTCGCAAGCGGCCCGGCGCTCGCGAGCCCAGGCCGACGCATGGGCGTCGAGCCCGCGCACCACCCGGAGCGCGGTGTCCATCGCGAAGGGGCGTCCCTCCCGAGACAGCGCGGCGCGCACCGCGTCCGCGCGAGTCGGACTCCACACCTGGCCGAGCTCGGTGCCCGCCTGGGCGCAGGTCGCCTCCGCGTCCGCGCCGGGCCGGGCCACGACACCGGCGACGAGGCCGAGTCCCACCACCGTCGCTGCCACCACGCCAAGTCGCTGCCGCCGGGGCTCCGGGGCCAGCGCGGTCAGCAGCGCGTCCAGGTTCGCGTGGCGCGCGGCGGGTGTCATGGACAGCCCACGCTCCAGCGCGGCACGGACTCGCGCGGGGACAGGGCCGCGCGGGGGCCGTTGAAGCCTGCCGGCGAGCACGGCGGCGCGGAGCTCGTCGCTGTTCGCGCCCGCGAAGGGGAGCGCGTCAAACAGCGCCTCGTACGTCATGGCGCAGAAGCTGAACTGGTCGCTCGCCGCGTCGGCTTCCGCGCCGCGCCAGACCTCGGGTGCCATATAGGCGGGCGTTCCAACGCGGGTGCCCGTCTGGGTGAGTCGCACCGAGGCGTCCTCACCGCCGCCAGGAGGACTGGGGGGCGAGGTGTCGGAGGTGGACCGGGCCAGGCCGAAGTCCGCGATGCGGGCCCGTCCGTCGGCGCCCACGAGCACGTTGTCGGGCTTGACGTCGCGATGGACCAGTCCGGCCGCATGCGCGGCGGCGAGGCCGCGTCCCGCCTGGATGACCACGTCGAGCACCGTGCGCCAGGTCCGGGGCTCGGCTCGCAGCCACTGACGCAGGCTCTCGCCCCGCACGAGCTCCATGGCGATGAACAGCCGTCCCTCGAAGTGCTCCACCTCGTAGACGTGGACGATGTGGGGATGGGAGAGCTGGGCCAGCGCACGCGCCTCGCGGAGGATTCGCTCCCCGGCGGGGGCCTCCAGCTCGGGCAACATCAGCTTGAGGGCCACCTTGCGCTCGAGCCTGTCGTCATAGGCGCTGTACACCTCCCCCATGCTCCCGGCGCCCAGGCGTTCGAGCAGGACGTAGCGGCCGACGCGCGGAGGCTCCACGGGGATGCCCAGCACCCGGGCGCGGCTGGCGGCCTCCAGTCGTCGCGACTCCAGGTCGGCGGATGGCGCCGCCTGGGCCACGCGTGCGCCAAGTGACGAGGGAGACGAGGGGTCCGTCATGGCGCGGGCCTCCGACTACCCGCCATCCAACCGCGCACGGAGCTGGGCGGCCCAGTGCTCGAGTCGGGTGACGGTGCTGCGCAGGTGCTCCGGGCTGTCGGTGAGCGCGGCCAGGGACTCGCGCAGCAGCTCCCTCGCCCGCATCAGCCGGCCGCGCGCCGTGGGGGCGGGGATTCCGAGCACGTCCGCCATCTCCTCCGAGGAGAGCTGCTCCCAGTAGTGCAGCTCCAGCACGGCCTGATGGGTGACGGGGATGCGACGCAGGGCTTCCAACAGGAGACGCTGCTCCTCTTGCCGGGCGTGGATGCTGCTCGGCCCGGGAGCGAGGTCCTGGATGGACACCGTCTCCAAATCCACGGGCTCACGCGCGCGGCGGCGCAGGTGCGCGCACAGCACGTGGTGCGCGACGCCGAAGACGTAGGAGCGGAAGGTGGCGCTGCTCCGGACGCGCTCCAGTCCCTCCACGCAGCCGGTGAAGGTCTGTTGGATGAGGTCCTCCGCGCCGACGGAGAGCTTGTTGCGGAAGTAGCGGGCGAGCGCCGGGTAGTACCGCTCGAAGAGTCGCGTCCCCGCTCGACGGTCTCCGGCCTTCCACGCGGTCAGCAGCGAGACGTCGTCATCCATGGCGCGGCGCTCTCACGATGTATCAGGGAGACTGCCTTCTGCTGACCGCCCGTTCGTGGAGGGTATCCGCGGACGGGGCCAGCCCTTGTCGGAGCGTAGGCGCCGGAGTGGAGGTGGGCAAGGAGCCGCGAGGACTCCGCGCCCCCATTCGCTCGCGTGTTAGCGTCTCTCATGGACTTGGAGTCATCGGAGCGACCCTTCCTCGAACGGCTCTTCACGCCGCACCCGGGTCGCGAGTTCCTGACGGAGTACTGGCCCACGCGGCACCTGGTCTGCCACGGCCCGCTCGAACGACTCGGGGAGCTCGCGGAGCTGCCCGAGCTCCACGACATCGAGCGGTTGCTGCACACCTACCGCAACCCGGTGATGGTCGCGCTGCCGGACAAGCGCGATGAGCACAGCGTCATCCGGGTAGAGGCGCAGGCTGCGGCGGCCTTGTACCGCAGCGGAATGGCGCTCATCCTCGACTCGGCGGAGCGCTACCTCCCCCTGGTCGAGCAGTGGCTGCACATGGTGGCGTTCGAGCTGGGGCTGGCGCGCAACGCCGTGGCGCGGGCCATCTTCTATGCCTCACCGTCGGGTGGCGGAAATAGCCCCCACTTCGACGCGAACGCGAACATCGTCGTGCAGGTGCGCGGCACCAAGCGCTGGACGCTCGCGCCCAATACGCAGCTGCCCCTGCCCACGGACCGCTGGGCGATGAACATGGGGCCGCCCTCGCCCGAGCTGGCCAGCTACCTGGAGCAGGAGCTGCCCGAGCAGATGCCCGAGGGTGCCGAGGTCATCACGCTCGAGCCCGGCTCGGTGCTCTTCGTGCCGCGTGGCTACTGGCACGCCACCGAGGCCTCGGAGGACACGCTGGCGCTGAACTTCACGTACAGCCAGCCCACCTGGGCGGACGTGGTCAGCGCCGCGCTGCGACAGCAGTTGCAGAAGGACGTGCGGTGGCGCGCGCTCGCCGACGGAATCGGCTCGCCGGACCCCGAGCGCAGCGGAGCGTGCCACGCGCGACTCTCCGAGTTGCTGCACGAACTGCAGGCCCACGTCCTGGAACTGGAGGCCCGGAAGATCGTGGAGGAGAGCTAGGGCTCGGGATTCGGCCCGCCGCAGTACCACCACAACGCGGAGGAACAAGAGATGGAAAGACTGAAGCGAGCAGCCAGGTGGTTGGCGGCGATAGTGATGCTTGGACTGACGGCTGGCTGTGGTGAACCCATGCCTGAGGACTCGCAAGAGACCTTGCAAGAGCGCCCGAGTGAGTTCGAGTCAAACGTGAGGGCCCAAGCATGCGAAGACAACATCGCCTGCCTTTGCTCAAGAGCCTGCAATCAATCTTGCGGCCAGACAAACCCGACGTGCTGGGATGAGTGCTTCCAGAGCTGTGTGAACTGAGGACTGCCGCACAGCGCTTCAGTGCCCTGCCCCCAGCAAGTCGGCGCATGGCGGCCCGCCCTGGTGCTCAAGGACGGGCCGCCAGCCATACTGCCCGGCGGTCATGCCCGACAGGCCGAACTGCTTGCGAGGAAGCATCTCCCAAGGACTGCCGCGCCTCAGCATGAAGACAACAGTGAGAGCCTGGGCTTTCCGTGACACGGTAAAGCTCCAGTTGTCCCTCTCCCATGGGCTTGCGCTCCATGCCGTAGATTCAGTCTCTTATGTTTGGCTATCCTGTAGACTGGTCTGGGCACTCAAAGTGTCCATGGGGGTCGCTCAATGAAGAACGTCCGTGCGGTCATGGCCGCCCTGGTCTGCATTTCCATCGTGGGGTGTGGCGGATCCACTCCCGACAACCTCGACACCGTGGAGGTCTCCTCGGACGAGGAGCGTGGAGCAGTCTCACAGTTCAGTACTTGTTCGGCGAACTGCGGTCCCAATCTGGCCCTGTCCTGCACCAGCGCGATCTGCTCCTCGGAAGATGGAGTGGGAGTGACGTGCAACGGTGTGTTCCAGAGCTGTGACTTCGCGGTCTGCACGGGCCTGTCTGCGTGCAGCCAATGGGCAAACAGCCTGTGCTCTCCCGTGGGTGCGCAGCGGGATTGTTGCCATGGCGATGCGCTGGCCCGAGTCGTCTGCAGATACGAGAACGGCCCTTCGTCGCGGACCTTCTGGCGCCTCGAATACGTCCCGTAAGAGTCATCCCTTTATTGGTTGTCGTGCCCAGCGTGGGACAGCCCACCCTGCCGGAAGCCGCGGCCTGGTCGCTGACTCACCAGCTACGGGCGGCGCTCAGGCTTCGTCGTCGGGGAGGAGCATCCGGAGAAGCTCATCGTCAGGACCGAGAGGACGCCAGCCGGCCGGTGGCGGATTGGCGAGGAGCGATGTCCTGATTTCGCGTGCACGCCCCTTGTGCGTATCTGGGGTATAGGCAATCCAGGGGCCAAGTGCCTTTGCGACTGCGAATCGACTCGTGTCGTCGAGCACTGCCGGCCACCCATCAGGGAGGCTCCCCCATAGCTCGCGCACGAGTTGTCCACGAACCAAGCGGGTCACTTGCTTGCTTCGCACCGCCTCGATGACCAGACCATCGTACACCTGGACTCCGGCAACGTCGTCCGGCCCGAGCTCCTCGGCCAGTGCCACCAGCGATGCGGTGGGGCGGGACTCGGCAAAAGTCGTGAGTGAGTCGTAGCCGCGTTCGCGGACGCGCTCATACACACGGGCCTTCCAGTTCCCCTGCCACGAACGTCCATCCGTCATCGACTTCTCCCTTTGGTGAACTTCATCGGGATGTCGTAGCTCCGCATGCGCTCCGCGACGATGTCCAGAACCTCGTTCCGCGTCAACATCCGACCTGTCGTGGTCTCAGCTTCGTGCAGTGCCTCCATGATCAGCCGACTCCATTCTCCGGGCCACATACGCCCCAGCTTCCAGTTCCCACCTCCGTGAATCGCCTCGTGGTGAGCCTGCTCCAGCCGGACACAGAACTGGTCGATGTCCATGTCGCCCTTGAAGCCGCGCGCCTCGAACCACTCGCGGTGCTCCTTCGGCATGACGTGGTGCTTCGGGGCCTCGGACATGCCCGCTCCCGCCTTGCCCGTCACGCGCATGCCGCGCACCTCGGGACTGTCGCCCAGGGCATCGCGCACGCCCGTGGGCAAGTCCTGGTGAGCTTGCGCCATCATCGCCTGCCCACCGTGAATGCGGATGGCCGCGCTCACCACGGGGACGGAGAGGACGCCCGCCTGCACCAGCCGCCGCATCATCTCCACCCACTCGGCGGAAACGACAAGCTGTGAGCCCACCATGACGCCGCCAGAACTCATGACAAGGCCCACGCCAAGCGTCGCGGGGGCGGCCGGTGGCAGCCTGGGGGGCCCCAACTTCAGCGTGGAAATCATGGCGAGCATCTCCAACACCTGCACCGCCACCATGATCTTGCCCCCTGTCTCCATGGCGGACCGGGCGTCCGCGTGCATCATGTTGAACTCACGCGTCAGCTTCCCCATCAGCTCAGGCATCGCGAGTGCCGCCGCCTCGACGCGCACGGGACTTTGGGAGGTGAGGTCCGCGAGCGTTGGCTCCATCAAGCCCTGAACGCGGTGGAGGTCGATGAACAGCTTCTCGTCGCCGCACATCGGGCACTCTCGGAGCAAGACGTCGGAGAGCTGGAGGAAGTCCACCCAGGTGGCGAACAGCAGGGCGCCGAACATCGCGGACTGGAACCGTGGGCCCGCCATGCGCAGGACGCCCAGCTCCATCTCCGAGTCCCCCACCTCCGACGCGACACTGGCCAGCTCCGTCGCGCCACCGAGAGCGCCACGAATCCACGCCACTTGCCGTGAACCGTGGTCGAGATAGCGCGTGAACGCGCCGCCACTGAGGGCCCTGCCACTGAAGACGGGCGCGCGCCCAGCGAGTTGGGAGAGCATGGACTCGGCCTCCTTCAGCGAGCCCTTCACATCGTCGATGGATTCGAGGAGGGTTTGCCGCGTCCCCTAGGCGCTCGGGCCGCCGCCTCCGGTAGCGGGTGTGCCAGGTCCAGCGAGCGTCACGGCGGCTCGTGGAGTCCTCGGTCGCCACCGCCGTTGCTCCGCATCAGGACCAGCGAAGGAGGACGGGAGGTCAACCGGGACGCGTGAGGACGTGTCGCTCGGTGTGTTGGCCCAAGAGCGCGCCCCTGGCCTGCCTGCCGGCGCATGCCGTACTCATCGAGACACCAGCGACGGCTGCGCTCGCACGCTTGCTCCAAGCTGCGCAGCCGTTCACCCCCGAAGCAGTCGTCACGCACCGTGGGGACGCTGCGCTCCACGCGCCCCTTGTCCTGGGGGCTTCGGGCGCGGGCCGCGTCCACATGGAAGCCCCGGGCCTGCGCGTACTCGAGGAAGGCGGGCGTCACCCGAGCGCCCAGCGCGTCCGCCGTGACGACGAGGGCCTTCGTGTTGTCGGGTACCAACACCCGGAGCTGCCGCGCGATGTGCTTCTTCGCCGCGCCGCCCAGCCGCAACAGCAGCGCCTCCTTCACCTCTTCCATCGTGACCTCTCGAAAGCCCGTCACCTCTCCCGGAGGAGGGGCGTAGGCCGTGAGTCACGCGGGTGGGGTCAAAGGTTTTGAGAAACCCTCATCCCCAAGGGATCAATGGTTTCGAGAAACTTGCCCCAGCGGGGATCAATGGTTTTGAGGACCGACAGCCGCCGTCGATTGTCCAGCCCTACTTGCCTGCCCGCTGGCGGGTGAGCAGCCGTGCGTGCCATGACGCCACCTCCCTACGGCGGCAACACCGCAGGCCCAGGAGGTAATTGCCGGCGTAGAAAAAACGGAGCCCTCCGACCCAAGGCACTTCCACCCGCAGGCCACAGCATCTCAATCACGCGCGGGTGCGCACCAGGGTCATAGAGGCAAGGAAAGAGAGATGTGTCTACCCAATCCCGGAACATGTCGAGACCATCTTTCTTGCCCCTCCCGCCCATCGAATGATGACGGACAAATCTATTTCACTCTCTTCAGCACATGCTCGGTGATGTCGTCAGACGGCCCCGCGTAGACGGTGGCACCGGAGTCGACAACAATGTTGAATCCATTTTCTTTTGCGAGTTCGCGCACCGCCTTTCGGATGCGATTCATTATTTTATTGGTTTCCTCCATCTTGCGCCGACGATTGTCGGCCTCGAAGGCTTGGGCCTTCGCGCTGTAGGAGTTCTGCTTGCGCTGAGTTTCCGTCTCAAGCTTGCTGCGCTCGCTATCAGTCATGCCTGGGCCGTCGCTTTGCAGGCGCTCTGTTGAGCGCCGGACCTCTGCCCACATCTTCTCAAGCTCCGCGGCACGGCTCTTAAACTCATTCTCCAATTGCCTTGCAGTAGCGCTCGTATCCACTAGCTGCCTTGCAATGTTGGCTACATCCACGACCGCAATCTTTGCGACAACCTGAGCATCGACCAGAACTGACATAGTCAAACTCTCCGTAAGTCAATGCGAATCACATTGAGCAGGCGACGACTCAGGAGGTGTTGGTTGATGGTCAGTGCGCCGTCCCATCCCCCCTACCGCCTCATTCTCATTTCCAAGCTATGGTAGGGGTACTTACGGAATAAGCGCTAGTGGGCGAGGGCTGAAGGTGTCTTGTCGCGGGCAGCCCCTCAAGTCCCGGGCCACTGTCGGAATTCGCACGCATCTACGTGGAGTCAGCGCACTTCCTCGCTGACGCACCTGGGAGTGATCCGGTTCGATGGACAGGTTGACTACGCCGCTGCTCTTTCGAACTCGGCCGGCGCAGCGTAGCCGATTGCCGAGTGCAAGCGCTGCTGGTTGTAGAAGACCTCAATGTAGTCGAACAGCTTCACCTTCGCGTCGTTGGCGCTCTCGAAGACTTCTCCCAACTCGTTCTTCAGCGCGCTGAACCAGCTCTCCATGGCCGCGTTGTCGTAGCAGTTGCCCCGTCGGCTCATGCTGCAGACGATGCCGTGCCTCGCCAGAGCGTGCTGGTAGTCCTCACTGGCATATGTGCTTCCCTGGTCCGAGTGGTGCAACAGCCCCTCGGCTGGGCATCGGTGGCGCAGCGCCATGTCCAGCGCCTTGAGCGTCAGGTGCCTGTCGTTCACCGCGCTGAGCGCCCAGCCCACGACGAAGCGCGAATAGAGGTAGACAATGGCCGCCAGGTAGAGCTTGCCTCCGGGGGTGGACAGCTCGGTGGTGCCTCCTACCCAGCGCTCATTCGGACGTTGTGCCGTGAAGCGCCTGTCGAGCAGATTGCCCGCCACGGGGTGCTGGTGCTCGCTCATCGTCGTGCCTCGGTACCGTCGACGCGCCCGCCCGACCAACTGATCCTCGCCCATGAGACGGATGACGCGATTGCGGCCGACGCGCACTCCCTGGTTCCGCAAGGCCCGGTGGATGCGCGGGCTGCCGTAGGTGCACCGCCCTTTCTGGTGAGCTTCGTGCACCAGCACCTTCAGTTGCGCGTCCTCCCGCTGTCGTGCGCTCGCAGGCCTCTGGCTCCACGCGTAGAAGCCCGAACGTGACACCTTCAGCATGCGGCACAGCCTGCTGTCGGAGAAGTAGGCCCGCTCCGCACGGATGAACTCAAACTTCACCCGTTCTCCTTCGCGGTGTAGGCCACCCATTCTTTTAGCAGCGCTCGCTCCATTTCCAGCTCGCGCACCTGCTTGCGTAGCTTCGTGAGTTCCTGCCGCTCCGCGCTCGTCAGCGCCCCGGGCTTGCCCTGGCCCTTGTCTGCTCGGGCTTGGTCCACCCACATCCTCAACGCCGACAGCGTCAAGTCCAAGTCCCTCGCCACTTGGGACGTTGTCTTTCCCTCCTCCACCACCAGCCTCACTGCCCCGGCCTTGAACTCCTCCGTGTAGCTACGCCGGGGGCGTCGTGGCTTCTTTACTTCCCTCATGTCGGACACCGTACCTGCCTCTTCCTTGGTGTCCGCTGAAGCGGATCACGCCCAACAGCCGCCCCATGGGGCGCGAGTCATTCCTTCGCCTCTCCACCCAGAGTGGAGAGGCCGTCTATCCCCAGTGCGCATGCCCCCGAGCCCACGACGTGCCCGCGCTGTCGTATCCCATTGACCCCGCGGGCTCGGTTTTGTGCTCAATGCGAGTGCCTTCGTTGACCGGACTGCCGCTGCAACTGATGCTTCTGTCGTCGCAATCCGAGCGGTGGAGGCCGACTGAGTGGCCAGGCTCATGTGTAATGACGTGCTTGATTGTGTTGGCCGAGGAGTTCGCAAGGTCGGCACGCATCAGCCGCGAGAGCGTGTCTGGACGGGTGGACCCACACCACCTCCCACCCTCGAACGCGAACAGGAAGTGAGGAAGGAATCCCCCTTCGTCCGTTACTTCACGTGGAAAGGCAGAGACGCTTTCCGAAGCCCCCCGCCCTTCCCGGGCGCGGAGGCCTCAATCCACGGAATGAGGGGACAACACCATGAAGCGAGCGTCCATCGTTGTTGCGGCGGTGATGATGTCGGTCGGGTTTTCCAGCACGGCCCTGGCGGCCCCCATCACCGTGAATGGCTACGTCTGCGCGGCGACCTACACCCGGCAACCCAACGCCTTCTATGGTCAGGGCTACGTGTTCGTGCAGGTGAACACCGCGGCGAACTGCACGGGGAGCTTCGTCGGCACCTACTACTACCTGGGCGCGAGCGCCTCGTCCGCCGGCTACCAGTACAGCGAGGCCGAGCGCCTGGGACTGTTCGAGCGCGCCACCCAGGCCGCCACCCAGGGCACGAAGGTCACCCTGTACGTGGAAGGCGCGGGCGTCGGCATCCTCGACACCACCTACCGCGGCAACTGACGGCGGACCGGCTGCCTCGCACCTCTCCGGCGCAAGACAACGCCGGGGTGGCGTGGGCGCGCCCACGTGTCGCTGAGCATCGTGGTCGAGGGACAGGCCCCGTCATCACAAACCGGCGAAGCGGCGCATAGGATGCGCCGCCATGGACTTCCAGGCGCGACTCGAGGCGCTCACGCACCAACTCCGGCCCTGGTCCTCCCTGTGGTCCCGCTCCATCCTCCAGGGCTGGCCCGGGTCCGGCACCGCCTGGCCCGAGGACTGGCTGGCCTATGCCCGGTCGCTCGATGAAGCAGGCGAGCGGCGGCTGGACCAGGGGGAGCTCGTGGGCGCCCCACCTCCGTCCCTGGGCGCGCTCCTGGCCGCGCTCCAGGAACTGACGGCGCTGCCCTGGCACGAGGGCCTTCACGCGCTGACCGTCTCGGAGACGCAGGGCCTCAGCACCAAGAAGACCCACGAACTCGAGCGGGTGCTCGCCCTGCTCGCGCCGAGAACGCGCTTCATCCACCAGGCAGTGGATATCGGCGGCGGCATGGGACACCTCGCCCGCCTCTGTGCGCGGACGTTCGGATGGACCTTCCACAGCATCGACAGAGACGCCGCGTTGCAGGACAAGGGCCGGCGGTGGCTGACGAAGACCCGCTCGCCAGTCGGGGACACCCTGTGTTTCATCCAGGCCTCCGTCGAGGACGGCCTCCAACCACAGCTCGATCCGCTCTTCACCGGCCGGGACCGGGCCTCGATTGGGCTGCACACCTGCGGGCCACTCGCCCTCACGCAGCTCCGCAAGAGTCAGGAGGCGGGCTTCGTCCTGAACGTCGGCTGCTGCTACGACAAACTGGAGACCCCGCGGGATTACCCCGTCTCCCACGTCGGAGGCGCGCATCCCCTGCCCTTCACCCCGCATGCCCTGGCGTTGACGACGCGGGGACGGCCTCACAAGACCGACGCGGAGTTCGCGCGGATGAAGCGGGTGTACGCGTGGCGCTTCGCGTTCGCGCTCCTCACCATGCGGCACTTCCCCGAGCGCGGCTTCGTGAGGGCCGGGGACGCGCCCCGGGCGCTCTATGACGGACGCTTCGCCCACTACGCGCTCGACCGTCTGGAGCGCCTGGGCCTCGAGACCCGCATGACGGATGTCGAGCTGGATGCCTTCGAGGTGTCCGTCCGCGCCGAGACGCGGGACCTCCTGCTCTGCCATCTGCTGAGGGACCGCTTCGCGAGGGCGCTGGAGGTGGTGCTCCTGCTGGATCGCGCGCTCCTCCTGGAGGAGCTGGGCTTCCAGGTCGAGCTCCTCCAGCTCTTCGAACCACGCCTGTCTCCACGAAACCTCGCGCTCATCGCGTCGAGGAGCACTTGAACACGGGCCGCTACCGCCTGATTTGCAGCGTGACGGAGGCGAAATCCTCGATGTTCGGCTCGCCCGGCTGGACGGGCTTGAGCGTGTAACCCACTGCCTTGAGGCGCAGGCCGCCGAGCGCATGCTCATTGACGGATTTGGCGTTGAACCGCCCCTTCGTCGTCGACTTCATCGCCATGCCCGTGCAGTTCTCACAGGTGGGAGAGCGGTACACAATCACCGTGCCCCCCTCGATGTCATTCGTGGCGTTGAGGCGTGACTTCGGCACGGAGATGAACAACCGCTCCTTGGGCTCGGTGCCGGGAATATCCCAGACCGCGCCCAGCGGGAGGTCGCTGGCCAGCTCGGCATTGGTCCCCACCGGGCGGAGGGTGACCGTGGAGGTGGCACCATTGGCGATGGCCGAGGTGACATTGACGAGGTCCTGCTTCTTCGTCCATCCCAGCCAGTGGAGCTGCGGGAGGTTGTAGTTATCCGACGGGAAACTGCCCATGTACGTACTCGCG
Source organism: Myxococcus sp. AM011 (assembly GCF_013372595.1). NCBI lineage: Bacteria > Pseudomonadati > Myxococcota > Myxococcia > Myxococcales > Myxococcaceae > Myxococcus > Myxococcus sp. AM011. The sequence continues at coordinate 33,147 of NZ_JABXEM010000045.1, read as the reverse complement.
TCGCCGTATGGGATGTCCTTGCCGCCTGACGGATTTCTCGCGTTGCCGTGCGCGAGACCGAGGACATGCCCGGTCTCGTGGGCGTGGTCCCGGAGCAGGTTGCCATTGAGGTAGATGCTGCGCGCGCCAGCCCTCGAGACGCTACACAGCCCGCTGGGCATCGTATACACGGTCAGGAACGTGTCCGGGCTGGCGTAGCGGACGGCATAGGTCTTCGCCTCCTCGCAGGTGCTGCCCGCCGGCGCCGTCAGGTCCCGCCGGGTAGGGGCCTCCGCCAGGCTTATCTGATTGCGAGAGGCCCCCTGGAAGAAGTCGTACATGGCGAGGACCTGCGCCTCGATGAGGTTCATCGAGGTCGTGCTCCTGCCCGCGACGGAGACGCGGACGATCTTGACGGTGTGCTTCCGGTTGATGTCGACCAGTCTGCCAGTGTTGTTGTGGTTCTTGACGCACGTCGACTCCTCGGGGGCGCAGTCATACCGGTACTCCGATGGCGGCGCCTCCAAGTCCTGAACCCGGAACGAGCGCACCTTGTCGTTCGTGCTGGTGCCGTTGGCGAACTTCGTCACACAGAAGCTCGCGTCGGTCTGGACGGAGACCCCAGTCCCCGTGCAGTCCACACCGGCGAAGAGCCTCACGGCCTTGCCGATCGGCACCTCGACGTAGGAGGCGCCAGCGGTTTGTCCGAGGGCGTAGCAGCCGTTGGCCTCGACCTCCTTGACGATCTGGGAGGCGCCATTGCAGTCCGCGCGCATGCGCACGAGCGGCGGACGGGGGGTGATGAGCTGCTCGCTCAGCGCGGGCCAGTTGGCCGCCGTGCAGTGACCTGACTGCACCTCTTCGAGAAAGAGTCCGTCCTCGAGTTCCCCGTGCTCGTGAGTCCCGCACGTCTCGACCATCTCGCTCCAGTGAGCCCAGTCACAGGTCCCCGCGTTGGCATACGTCTCGACACACGCGAGCGACGCCTCGAGCTCCGGGGAGAGGACCGCCTGACGGGTGGCCGCGACAGACGCCTCGGGGCCGGGCTGCTCGTGGGCTGGCTCGTCCCACGGTTCTCCCTGACACCCTGACACCCATGCTCCGCACAGCATGACGACCGTCATGGCCACCTTCCGCATACGTCTCCCTATCGCGGCCCAAGGCCGCATGACACCACGCGGCATATGCCACGGAGTCACCGTTGTAGTTCGATGAGTTCGACAGCCTGACGGCTGTGCGGACATGGCTGTCTTGCCCGCGAGTCACGCGGCCAGTTTCCATTCCGTCGCAAATGTTCTTACGCGATTTTCGCGGGAATGGCGACAGGGGCGAGGAATTTTCCGCGCGTCGGCTGGCGCTTCCGCCGTGGCGCGCGGTCTCACCGGAATCAATCACAATCAAATGTGACGGAGGCGCGGCGGCGGCGTGCCGCGCCTCCTCGCGACGTCCCGGCTCAGCGCGCCTGGGTGACGCGGTTGTTGCTTCCGGTGTTGCTGACGCGCGGCTTCTTGCCCTTCTCCGGGCCCTGCTGCCAGGTGACGCTGTTGCCGCTGCCCGTCGTCTCGATGCGGCGCACGGTGTGGACGGTGACCTTGTTGTCGCTGCCCGTCACCTCGACGAGCTCGCAGGTCCCCGTCAGGGTGACCTTGTTATCGGAGCCGACAATCTCCACCTTGCCCCCGTCGGCACAGTCGTGCGCCACGGTGCCGTCGGAGTCCACCAGTTCGAGCGAGCCGCTGCGCCGCGACGACGTGTCAGCCTCGTCGTCGTCGTCCCGCGCCACGGCGCCATCGACCTGGACGTCGACGCCGCCGCCACCGCGGACCCGGGTCGTTCCGCCGCGCGTCTCCACGGTGTTGCCCTGCGACTTCACCTTCACGCTGCCGTCCTTGCCGACCTGGACCGACGCGGCCTCGTCCTCATCCTGGGCACTGGCCGTCATCGCCCCCAGGACACATGCGATGACGATGAAAGTCTTCGACCTGATTTGATTTCGCATTGAGATGGCTCCCTTGAGTGACTGGGCGCGCAATATACGCATGGGCAGCTCCCTCCACACGCGCCCCGCCACCGCCGAGCCCCTCGAGGGCCGCCTGCGTGCGTTCCCGAGCAACGCGCCTGCGTCCCGGTGACAAGCACCCGGCCCTCGCCGGGAGCCCCCCGGGTCCAGAGTCCGGGGACTTCCCCTGGTACGTGGCTTGCTCAACGAGGTCCATGGCTCCGACCCACAACAACACCGCCGTGTTCCTGATGGACGGTGAAGAGTACTTCGACAAGTTCCGCGACTGCCTCTACGAGGTCCGTGACGCGCAGGTCGACCCCAAGACGTACGTGCGACTGGGCTGGTGGTGCCTCCAGCACGACACCCTGCTCGACCGCCACGCGGGCAAGAACTTCGGACAGTGCCTGAAGGAGGTGGCGGACCAGGGCCACCCCGTCGACATCTGCCTCTGGCAACCCGATGACGTCACCGTCAAGGGCCTCGAGCTCGCGAATATGTCGGACCACTTCTCCCTGCATACGCTCGCCAAGAACAAGGCCACCCGGTCCCTGCTGCACGACTACCAGCAACGCATCCAGGTGTATCTGGAGAAGCACAGCGGCGTCGGCGTGGGCTACTCGCTCCACCAGAAGATCGCCATCTTCTCCATCGCCGGCACGCTGAAGGTCCTGGTCGGTGGCTTCAACATCGAGCCCGAGTACTGGGACAACATCGACCACTCCCGGCCCTACGGCCACTCGTGCCACGACACGGGCGTGCTCCTCCAGGGCCCTGTCACAATCGACATCGAGGAGGAGTGGCTGCGCCGGTGGAAGAAGCAGATTCCCACCATCCACCTGTTCGGCCCCCCGCATCCCGCGGTCGCCCGCTCCAAGGTCCAGGCCCTCGCGAACGGCCAGGTCATCCAGAACGGGAACGTCACCGTCACCGCGCTGACCACCAACAGCGAGTCGCTATCCAACCAGACACATATCCGCGACAAGCTGGTGGACCTCATCTCCCACGCGAACAAATACATCTACATCGAGAACTTCCAGTTCTTCAATCCAGAGCTCGTGAAGGCGGTGCGCACGCGCATCAAACAGATGGGGGCCAGGCAGCTCAAGGTGGTGCTGGTCATTCCGGATCCCCTCCACGACGCGGACAAGGGCGTCACCTACCTGACGCGCATCACCTACGCGATGATGGCCGTCGAGAGTGGCTACCTGGACGAGAACTGCCTCGCCGTGGAGGTCATCGACGGGGAGGTCACCTACAACAGCGACCAGCGCCAGCAGTTCACGAGGGCCACGTACTCCAAGGATGACTATGTCTGGGAGATAGACGAGCCGTCCGTCTCCCTCAAGGACTGGCCCCAGCAGGACTACCGGCTGGTCCTGACACACAAGAAGACGAGGGCGAGGAAGGAGGTCCGGCTGGACGCCGTCTTGAGGTTCATCCACAAGGGGACGGGCCAGAAGAGCAAGCCCCAGCCCAAGCACGCGGACGTGGCCCCGAAGATACAGGTGTACTTCCCCTACCGTTATGGGGGCTTCGGGAAACAGCCAGAGACCATCTACCTGCACACCAAGCTGATGATCATCGACAGTCAGCACGTGGTGCTGGGGAGCGCCAACTTCGACTGCCGGGCCATGGACTACGACGGCGAGCTGGACGTGCACGTCGACGACGCGGGCTTCGCGAACCACGTCAAGGCGAGGCTCGTCAACCACTACGGCATCCATGGGATGTACGAAGTCCCACGCGCGTGCTGGAACGACTCGGCCGAGGAGCGCCATCAAGCCCAGTGCGTGGGGCTCGCGCGCAGGGAGCCCGAGGACCTCTGGGCCATGTTCGAGGACGTGGGCAGCTCGAAGAAGCTGAAGTTCAACTGGCTCTGACACGGCGGGGCCAGGGGGACGCGAGGCTGGTTGCAAATCGGCGACCAGGCTGTCCGTAGACCCGGGATTGGACCGCCACCGGTCCCGGGTTCCCCTCGCGGCGCAAGCATCCGCACGCCTCGGAGGTACGGCGACCCGAGCCCTTCGTTGGGCAGGCACACTTCACACCTCCCGTGGAGCCCTCCCTACTTCCGAGGTCCAATCTTGACACGCTCTCTTCGCACCTTCGGGCTCATCCTCGCGACCTTGTGTCTCTCGCCGCTGACAGGTTGTGACAAGGACTCCCCCCCCTCCACGCCCGACGCGGGCCGGGACGCGGGCAGCGATGCAGGCCCCGATGCAGGCCCCCATGAGGTCCCCGATTCAGGACCGGACGCGGGCCCCCATGAGGTCCCCGACGCGGGACCGGACGGGGGGACTGATGCTGGCCCCTATGTCTGGGATGGCACCTATGTACCGCTCGAGGAGCATGGGGACCTCGAGGACAACGGAGCCCTGGCCGCCTGCGGCTTCGACCCCCGGAACGTCTCTGCCACCATCTGCAACGAGTTGGGCCGCACTGACCTCTTCGACCTGTCCCAGTGTGACATGCGCTCACTCGGCTCGCTGCCCCAGGAGGGCATCTACCAGGCCGAGCTCCGGGGCGAGCGCGCACTGCCGGATGGCAGCATCCGCATCGTCCCGTCCCTGGCCGGGTTCCAGCTTCGCGACGACGGCCGCACCAGCACCATGTATGACCAGCCCCTGCTCAAGCTCGACATGGAGGGAGACCGCTTCGTCCTGCAGGGCCAGAATTCGCGAACCGGCCTCGTCACCAACCTGACGGGCTGCGAGGCGAAGTCCCCCAACATCATCACCGGCTGCTTCGCCTATTGCCGCCGAGGCCAGTTCACCCTGGGAGGCACCTTCGAGGCCCAGCGCCTCGCCACGCAGGAGGCCGAGCCCGAGTCCTCGGGCGGACTCGAGCTGCTGTCCGAGCACCGTGTCTCCACGGGCCACGCCGTGGACGTCTACGTCGCCAAGGGCCACGCCTACGTCGTCTCCCTTCCCCACCTGGACCAGCCGGGTGGACTCACCGTCTTCGACGTGAGCAACCCGCGCACCCCCTTGCGCACCGCCGCCATCAGCCTGCCCGGGAACAACGTCTGGAATGGCGTGTGGGCCAAGGACAACGCGCTCTACGTCGCGAGCAATGCCTCGGGCGTCATCGTCTACGACATCTCCCAGCCCGCCGAGCCGCTCTTCGTGCGCAGCGTGCCCACGGGCAGCGCGGGAGGCGCGCACACGGTGCTGGTCGACGGCGACTTCCTCTACGCCATGGACTCCACCTCGGGCACCTTCATCTACGACCTCACCCACCCGCTCGACCCGGTGCTGCGCACCGTCATCCCGGGTGGCCCCCACGACTCCTTCGTCCATGAAGGGCGCCTCTACGTCAGCGACTCCTACGACGGCTACGCCATCTTCGACATCAGCGACCTCGACGATGTCAGCGAGCTGGGCCGCTTCGTGCGTCCGGATGGCTTCGCCCACCACAGCGCCGTGGGTACCTTCGGGGGGAAGACCATCGCCTTCGAGGGCGGCGAGTTCAACGCCTCTCACGTGCGCGCGCTCGACGTCACCGACCCGGCGAACATCGTGAAGATTGGCGCCTTCAAGATGCGGCGTATCACGTCCATGCACAATCTCATCCTGCGCGGCAACCTGCTCTACGTCGCGTGGTACCACGACGGCCTGCGGGTGCTGGACGTCTCCAATCCCACCCAGCTTCGCCAGGTGGCGCACCACCACGTCTTCCGCGAGGCGGACCCGGTCCGAGGTGACAGCATCTTCGAGGGCCTCCTCGGCGTGCGAATCCCAGGCGACGGCTACGTCTACACCGCCGAATCCTCTCGTGGGCTCATCATCTTCAACGAGCTGTGAGCTTCCGCCGCCCTCCGCGGGCATGAAGCCTCCCAAACAGACCGCGACGACCCGCGCGGACCCCAGGGCCGCTGGCTCCGTTCATCGAGGCGGAGCTGGCGGAGTCGGGCATCACCTTCACCCCGCCTCCTCCAGCAGCCTCTCAGGGGCCGCGTGCGAGGTGCGCGTGGCCCCGTCCCGTCTCGCGTCAGCTCGCCCGCAGGAAGGCGCTGATGCGCCCCGCCAGCCATTGCCGGAAGGCATCCGTCGTTGGCGGACAATGGCGACAGTCCTTGATGAGCTCCTGGTCGGCGAGGGTCGGAAAGAGCGCCCGCGCGCGCGCGAGCAGCTTCTCTCCCGGAAAGCTCACATCCCCATCACCGGCCAGTACGAGGGTGGGCGCCTTCAACCTCGCGAGTTCCTCCGGCTTCGCGAGCGCGGGGATGCGCATGTCCATGTTGCACGCGCGGACGGCATCGCCGAGGAACGGCGCCCAGTCATCATCCGTGGTCGTGAGCAGGTGTCTGACGAACGCCTTCAGGCGCCGCTCCGACGGGGACATCCGATAGAGCATCATCGGGATGGCCACCTTCGTGAGCCCCTCCCAGTGCGAGCCGTTCACCACTCCCGCGGGGAAGAGCAAGGCGAGCCTGTCGATTCGCTCGGGTGAGATTGCCGCGAGCCGGATGGACACGAAGCCGCCCCAACTCACCCCCACCACATGGGGACGCTGGAGCGACAGTCCGTCAAGAACGTCTCGGAGCCACTCGCCATATTCGTTGTTCGACACCGACGGCCGCACATCCGCGCTCTTCACCGACTGGCCGACGACGTCCACCGCGTGAAGGCGGAATCGCTCCAGCATCGGGGCCAGCTCGTGGAGCACGTGCGCCGAACTCGCGAGCGCGCCGTGGAGCACGACGACCTCGGGGCCGTCTTCGGGCCCGCCCACCAGCACATGCGTGTCACCGATGCGGGTCTTCACCGTCCGGCTCTCGGTGGGCACCCGCAGGCGGCCGCGGAAGTGCTCATGCCACCGGGAAAGGACTGCCTTCGCCTGCTCGCCCTTGAACGCCGATTTCATCCGCCCAGCATCCCATTTTCTTGCCCTGGAACCGGTTTGGACCTTTGCATTCATTCCGAACGGAGAGCACGCCCATGACCCAGACCAATCGACTCGCCTGCGCTTGCGGACAGGTCCATCTCGAAGTGAAGGGCGCGCCCATCGTCAACGCCGAATGCTGCTGCAACAGCTGCCGTGCGGCCGGCGCCCGGATACAGACCCTGCCCTCGGCCCCGACGTTCCTGGAAGCAAGCGGCGCGACGCGCTTCGTCCTCTACCGCAAGGACCGCGTCCGCCTCCTCCAGGGCACCGACCATCTCAAGGAGTTCCACCTCACGCCCGAGGCGAAGACCCGTCGGGTTGTCGCCACCTGCTGCAACACGCCGGTCTTCCTCGAGTTCAAGAACGGCCACTGGCTCAGTCTCTATGGCTGCCTCTGGCCCTCGGGAACCCTGCCCCCGCTCGAGATGCGGACGATGACAGCGGACCTTCCCGCCGGCGTGGTGCTTCCCGAGGATGTCCCGAACGCCCGGCAACAATCGTTCTCATTCTTCGCCAGGCTCTTGAGCGCGTGGGTGGCCATGGGGTTCCGGAGCCCGAAGATTGCCTGCGTCAACGGAGCGCTCCAGGTCTGACACGCCGGGGGCCTGGTGCGCCGTAGCGCAGCCCGTCGATGAGCAGGTCGACCATTCGCTGGGTGTGGCCTGGGCCGACCTCCGCGACGGGAACGCAGAGGTTCGCCACGCCACGCAAGAGCTCGTACGCGTCGACATCGCCGCGAACCTGCCCCTCCGCCGCGGCCGCCGCGAGCAGTGACTGGAGCGCCGGCTCGAGGTGCTGACGGAAATATTCGGGCAGCGACTGGTACGTCGGATCCCGTGCGTTGAGCGACGCGGCGAGCCCTCGCTTGGTGGCAGTCAAGCTCGTGAACCGGTGAAGCCACCTCGTCAGCGCCTCGAACGCCGGATGCTCACGTGCCAGCACCAGGGCCTCGGCCGCGCAGGCATCGATTTCGCGTCGGTACACGGCGGCGATCAGCTCGGCCCGCTGTGGAAAGTGCCGGTACACCGTCGCGATGCCGACGCCTGCCCGACTGGCGACTTCACGAGCGTGGGATGACGCCGGCCCAACTCTCCGTGGCGTGGGTGCTGGCGAAGCAACCGACGCTCGTGCCCGTGGTCGGCGCGCGCACGCGCAAACAACTGCTCGACGTGCTCGGAGCGCTCGAGAAGCCCTTGTCGTCCGAGGACGTGGCCGCCGTCGAGGCGCTGCTCCCCCCGAGGCGATTTCCGGCAGCCGCTATCCCGAGCAGCAGATGAAGCTGCTCGACAGCGAACGCTGAGACCCCTTCCAACGGAGGCGGCCGCGGCTCAGGCGCCGGAGACGCGGTCGATGAGGCGGAGCATCGCGGCGCGATAGGTCGCGGGGTCCTCCCCCGTGCTGATGGCGAGCGCCGCGCGGTCGAAAGCGGCGGACAACAGGCTCGCGAGCGAGGGCACCAGGGCGTCATCTCCCAGCGCGGCGGCGAGCCCCTCCCGCAGCGACCCGGCGGCGTGCCGTTCGTCCAGCGCCACCATCTCCGCATGGCCGAACACCGCCGGCCCATCCACCAGGAGCAGGCGCGTGCGTCCGGGGACGGTCATCCCATCGAGATAGGCGAGGCTCCCCGCCACGAGCGCCTCGCGCGCTCCAAGTCCCGGCGGTGTCGCGGCATCGATGGCGCGGCGCAGTTCGTCGAGCTCCCGCTCCAGGACGGCGCGCAGCAGGGCCTGCTTGTCCGCGAAGTGGTGGTAGAGGGCGCCCCGCGTGACGTCAGCCGCGGCCACCACTTCGGGGGTGGACGTCTGCGCGTACCCCTTCTCCACGAACAACGCCCTGGCCGCCGTCACCAGCGCATGGCGCGTCGAAGCGCTGCGTTCGTCGTTGCTCCTCCGACCCCTGGATTGCATACATACAGTCTGCATGTTACCTGAATGGGGCGCAAGCACTGATATCCCTGGAGGAAAAACCTCGTGAAAATCACCAGTTACTACCCGGTCATCATGACGCATGACGTCACGGGCACGGTGTCGTTCTACACGAAGCACTTCGGCTTCAGCGCGCTCTTCACCAGCGACTGGTACGTCCATCTGCAGTCGACCGAGCACGCGTCCGTCGCGCTGGCCATCCTCGATGGGCGGCACGAGACGGTGCCGGAGGCGGCCCGGGCGAGCGTGGCCGGCCTGGTCCTCAACTTCGAGGTCGAGGACCCGGATGCCGTCTACCGCGACGCACAGGCGGCGGGCCTGCCCATCCACATCCCGCTGCGCGACGAGGCGTTCGGGCAGCGGCACTTCATCACCGCGGACCCCAACGGGGTGCTCATCGACGTCATCAAGCCCATCCCTCCGAGCCCCGAGTTCGCGAAGCAGTACGACGCCCAGGCGCTGCCCAGGTAGACCTTGGACTGGAGGCAGGGCGCTCGCTCGGGCGTCGAAATCGTTGAAGGCAGCCCAACACCTGCATATACAAGTAAAATGTCGCCGCCACTCGATACCCGGCTCCAGTCACCGTGCCTCTGCGAGAACCTTCGTCAGGCTGCCCGCATGGTGACTCGCATGTATGACGACGCCCTGCGTCCGGTGAACCTCCGGACCACGCAATTCTCCGTGCTCTCCTATCTCATCCAGAACGGTGACATGCGGGTGCGTGATTTGTCGGAAGGGTTGCTGCTCGAGGAGACGACGCTGACCCGGAACCTCCGCCCGCTCGAGCAGCATGGGTGGGTGACGCTTCGCGCGGGAACAGACCGGCGCGAGAAGTACGTCTCGGTGACGCGCGCCGGTCGGGCAGTCATCACCAAGGCAGCCCCGCTCTGGGAGAGTGTCCAGGAGCGGCTCCGGCAGCGGGTTTCCGCGACCACCTGGGATGCGGCGTTCCGGTCCCTGCCTGAGATTGCGGCAGGCGCCTCGCCCGTGTGATGGGGGCGGGACGACCGCGGCCCTGTGGGGGCCTCCTTCTTTACGATTTAAAACCTGTAGATACAGGCAATGTGATTCGGAAAGGACGTTGAAGACCATGGCACGGATTCTCATCACGGGGACTTCGAAGGGCTTGGGGCGAGCGACGGCGCTGGAGCTCGTGCGCCGAGGGCACGAGGTCATCGCCACGGCGCGCAAGGTCGAGACGCTGGCGGACCTGCCCGTCGCGAAGCGCCTGGCGCTCGACGTGACGAACGACGAGTCGGTTCGCCGAGCGGTGGCGCAAGCGGGGCCCATCGATGTGCTCATCAACAACGCGGCGGAGATCGCCGTCGGACCGCTCGAGTCCATCCCGTTCGAGGAGGTTCACAGGCTCTACGACATCAACGTCTTCGGCACGCTCCGGATGATTCAGGCCGTCGTGCCGGGGATGCGCGAGCGCCGGTCCGGCACGGTGGTCAACCTCTCGTCCGTCGTCGGGCGCGCCGCGCTTCCGCTGACGGGCATCTACTGTTCGACGAAGTGGGCCATCGAGTCGCTGAGTGAGTCGCTGCGAATCGAACTGGGCCACTTCGGCGTCCGCGTCGTCGTCGTGGAGCCGGGGACCATCGGCACCGGTGCGCTCGATGCGCCGCGCTCCTTCTTCGGTGCCAACGACCCCTACGCGCCGCTCGCGGCTTCGCAGAAGCACGTGCCTCGAGAGGAGATGACACCGCCGGAGACCATCGCGCGCAAGGTGGCCGACGCCGCGGAGAATCCCGAGAAGCAGTTCCGCTGGCCCGCGGGCGCGGACGCCGAAGCGCTCCTCGCCGCCCGCGCGAAGCTGGACGACAAGGCCTTCGATGTCGCGCTCCGCTCGGCGTTCAAGGTCGACTGGTGACCACCGAGGGACAGAACGCGCGCATCGGCGCCTGCGACGACCCACACCTGCCCCTCAGCGACATCCGATGAACCGCACGGGCGCTCATACGCGGAGTGCCCGTGCGCCCCTCCTGGGTGCAATACGCTGGCGCACACCACCCTGGTCCTGGGTACGGCGCTTCGTTAGGGTCCGGGCCTGATGCGCACCCCGCCCAGGCCGCCTTCGGCCCCCCGTCGCACGAAGTCCCCGCTCCTCATCGCCGCCGGCATCGGGATGCTCGGCGTCCTCGGCCTCGGGGCGATGTTTCTTCACGGCGGTCGGAACTTCGCGCGGACCGTTGACGATGTAGGGGGTCTCGCGGAGCTGGCGTTCATCCAGTCACAGCTGCGCCCCCTGGACGCGTGCAGGATTGAGTACGGAGGGCGCCGTGCCGGACGCCAGGTCTTCGGCTCTTCGACTCGGTGAAGGTCTTCTCGTGCGCCGAGCCCAGCGAGGTCGTCGGCGTCGACGTGCCCGTAGAGCGGAGGACGGAGGGCGTCTCCTTCGACATGGCCCGCCGCTCCAGCACGGAGCCGTGGGAGGTCCTGGTCGACAAGGACACGGTGGCGTTCCCCTTGCTCAAGAACGCCCTGGAGCAGCTCACGCCCCTCATCCTCGAGCAGTACCCGCCAGTGCTTCTTCGGCAGCGTGAGCAGAACGCGGAGTACTACCGCGACCTGAAGGCGCGGAGGGAAGCGCAGCAGGCGCGCGAGCAGGGCGCACGCGACTCCTATCCGCGATGAGCAACGGACACAGGGGCCCAGCAGGCCGCGGTCAATGAATCCCGCGCTGCGGGGCATTTCCGGCCACCGAGTGTCCAGAGCAAGACCAGGCCTTACTGGGGGCTGACCGCGCCGCAACAGGTACTGACGGTGCGCTCGGTGCGGGTCCCACCATCATAGCAGTCGTAGACATGCACCCCCACGGCCCCTCCGTTGGCGCAGGCAGCATTGGAGCAATACGTGGTCCGCCAATAGCACTCGCTCAGGGTGGCCAGGTCCTCGGACTGCTGACCTTCGCCCCCTTCATCACTCACAAGAGCATCGCTGCTCACGACGGATGCGGACTCCTGCGCCGTCCAGGACTCCTCGGCGAGCGCGGCAACAGGCATCACACAGAGCGCGAAAGACAACAGCAGCGAAATCGGCTTCCGGGACATGCTCTTCTCCTGGGGATTGTGTGGCTACACGTGGCACTTCTCCTCGGAAGTTCGCCCCGCAAGGAGAAGTCCCTCCATGGCTCTAGCACCAGGATCCCTGGAATGACAATTCAAAATCAGAAAAGCCAGACAATCCAATGACAATGAAAGGTTCGACCCGAAGGGGTGCCACGGCGCGCGGCGTCAGGCATAAGGGCATTCCCGCAGGGCCGACATGACACCATCGCATCTGCCTTTACGATGATAGACGCAGCGCACCGGGGACATCGGCAACAACCGCGATTCGGAATACCGCGGGCCCTGAGTACGACGCCGTCAGGCCTGGCGGCGCCGTCTCGCTTCAGCAGGACTCAGCGCCCGCTGCCCGGCGGGAAGGGGTTGCAGCAAGAGAGGATTTGCTGCGTGCACCGGCCTTGATACACCACCGGGGTCTGGTGGAGTGCTCTGGCTGGAGCGCAGCTCAGTGAGGCCCCAGAGCACCATGAAGCCCCCGGCGCCGCGGGTCAGCACGAACTCCGGTGGAGGGATATCGGCCCTGGAGGTATCGCCGTGACGGATGGGCACGCCCACCACGCCGGCCTCGTACGCCACCGTCCAGTAGTCGAGCCGCCCTGATGCGCCGGGCCGCTGGAACCCGATGACGGCCCGGGTCGAGTCGATGGCCACGCGGGGCCGCCAGGCGTTGCGCGCGATGCGGACCGGCGCGTCCCAGCGGACGCCGTCGAACTCGGAGAGGAAGACGTTCCACTCGCCTGCCTCGAACTGCTCCCACACCGCGGCGCCGCGGCCGTCGGACTCGAAGGTCGCCGACGAGCTGCGCACGCGGCCCACCAGGGCCGGCGCCACCAGCTGCCGGGCCGCCTCCTCATGAAGCTTGACGCTCGGCCGCCAGCCCTGGGCCGTGAGCGCGGTGCCCCAGGTTTCGTAGGTGCTCGCGAATGACGCGGCAGCGGGAAGTCGCACGCACGCCAGTCGTTTGTCGCATCTCTCGTCGCTCAAGAAGCCGGTGCCCGCCGCCTCCGGAGTCGCGAAGACACGAGCCCGCTGGCGGGGACCGGACAACCCAGCAGGAGGTCACGTCCGCGGCGAAAGCGCGGGTGATGTGCGAGGCCACCGTCGCGGGCACGCTCGCGGAACACGGACACACTGCAAACGACGAACGCGGCCTCCTGCGCGCGGCCGCGACTGCCCTTGGTGGTTGGCTTTGCAGGCCTTGCCCCCTGGTCGCGGAGGCGTACACTCACGCAAGGAATTTCCAACCCGAGGAACCAAGATGCCCTGTGTGCGCTGCGGAAAGAAGAACCAGATCACCGTCAAAGCGGCATGTGTCACGGAGGAGTGCGAGCTCTTCGGGGAGGAAATCGAGCTGCACAAGATGCACTTGATGAAACCGACGGACAAGGACGGAGATTGCACGAAGTGCGGCAAGCGCCTGGTCTCCCCGGAAGCGCGGGAGAAGGAGGTGATTTCCCTCCTCACCTTCTCCAAGCCCGATACGCTCTTTGGTTTGTTCAAGGAGAGGTATGTCTCGAGAATCGCCTGCTGCCATGGCTGTCTGGGAGCGAATGAAATGGGTCTGGACGAGGAGAACCGGCTCCAGCGGCTCGGCACCAAGAATCGGCTCTGCCTCACGGCACTGACGTCGGTGCTCGAATCAGGGTTTCACGAACCTGGCCCAGTAGGAGAGACCATCGACGGCCCCATGGAGCGCATGCGGGCCCACTGCGTCATCTCGAACCACGCCCTGGAATGGTACTTCCCCTCCATCGTCATCTCCTTCTGCAAGCTGGCCAACCCCAGGCGCTACGGAATCACCGAGCCCGGCACCTATTTCTTCAGGGCCGCGATGGATGTGGTGGAGCGAATCTGGGAGGCGGCGGCTGGGAAGTCCGGCCGCGCGCTCTACGATGCCGTCACCTCCGGGCTGGCCAAGGACCTGGAAGACAACCAGGACTTTCCGGCCAAGCTCAATGCCATCCTCGCCGCGATGCGCTCGTCGCTCGCCGACAAGGTGACGCCCTCGCACCGCAACGAGGATGACCCGAAGGTCCTCGGCACGCTCCCTCCCGAGCACGGGGGTGGCAAATCCCTGGCGACCACGACCATGGATGACAAGATAGAGTCCTTCAATGACTCCGGAGGCATGGAAAACCTTTTCACCGCGCTGGGCCAATACCGCTCCCCCGTCTTCATGGCGGGCAATCAATGCAAACCGTGTGAAGACAGTCAGGGAGAGGACGGGCTCATCCAGCGTCACCTCGATCTGGACCTGGCGGGCGCGAGCATGAAGCACCTCATCACCGCGTACCACGGGCAGGGAGGCGCCTTCGCCTTGACCGTGGACTACTTGCGGCCCTGCCTCGACCAGATGGGCAAGAAGCTCGTGGCGGCGAACAAGGACGCGGCGGGATTCCGCAACAAGCGGCTGAATCGCTGGCTGAACATCGTGCTCTCCAAGGAGAACTGGCCTGTCTTCAGCCTCTACGCGACCACCTGCCTGATTGAGGCCAGCCTCGGCGTCTCGCCGTTCCGTCCGTCCGGCGCCATGCGGGTCAAGGTGGATGCGAATCCCTGCCCCATCGTCCACCGCTGAGCGCCTCGCGCTGTCCGTCGAACAGGCCTGGACTGGCCCTCGCGTTGCAGTCCCTGCGTTCCGAGGGGGCACCCAGAAAATCGTCAACGCCCAGCTCGCCTTCGACGACTCGCCCACGGGCCACCGCGTCGCGCAGAACGCCATGTGGTCCCACGTCCTGCGAGTCACCGATGGCCTCATCCGACTCCTGAAGGCCACCGAGGACGCGCGCCATCCCGGCTCGTCCCTGTGGCAGCGCAGCCTCATCTACTTCGCCACCGACTTCGGCCGGGAGAAGCACCGCCCCACTGCGGGCACCACCGCCTTCGGAACAGGGCACCACCTCAACAACGGCGTGGTGCTCGTCTCCCCTCGCCTCAAGGGCAACCGCGTCTACGGTGGCGTGGACCCGAGCACCTGTCTGACCTACGGCTTCGACCGCGTGAGCGGCGCGCCCGCGCCCGGGACGGTGATGGGAGAGCGCGACGTCTACAGCGCCATCTGCGGAGCGCTTCCCGGAGGTGTTCAACCTGGGGGTGGCCACGTTGAGGGCCGCGCTGTTTCCCTTGCCGGCCCCCGGCACAACTCGGGGCCGCTCATCGTGGGCGCGGTGCTGCTGCCCGCGCTCCTCCTCGCGACGTTCTGGGGACGGCGGGAGGCGCGGGCCCTTCGGGCCTATCTCATCGCGACGAACATGCTCCTCCTCGCGCTGGTTCCCATCATGAGTGGGTGGAGCGGGCTCGACGTGAGGGGCTTCGAGGGGTTGATGCAGCGGCTCTTCGCCCTGGCCATCTATCCACCCATCGGCGTGGGCGCGTGGTTCCTCGCGAAGCAGGTCCGGGAGGTCGCGTCCGGCTCGGTGTTGTCGGAGTAGCATCGGCCCATCGCGCGAAACCGTGGGAATGTCGCCGTGCTCCCCGAGCGCGCCCCCGGCTACCACGTACTGGGGAAGGCGACGCCTTCGACGTCAGCGACTGCGTCTGTCGGGCGGTCGCATGCAGTCCAGTCTTCGGAGGTGAGCACGCGCGCGCCTGGCGGAGATGACTCTCGCGAGGAAGCCCACGGAATTCCTGAAATACAGCTTCAAGTCCTCCACCTGAGATGCTGGAGTGCCGGGTCGCAGGGCCCGGCATGAGTCCGCCGCGACTGGCCGGGCATCACCCGTTGTCGTGGGGGACGAACGTCATGCGCAAGCAATCGATTCTTCGTGTGGTGGCAGGGAGTGCCTCGCTGTGTCTGGGAGGCTGGAGTGAAGCGGCATGGGCCGGTGGGCCCGCGCAGGGCTCCGTGGGAATGCTCGTGGAGCCAGCCACTGGCGCCCCGCGTCCCCGGACGCTGGACGAAGCGCTGCTCGAGGTGGAGCGCGAGGCGCCGGGCTTCGGCGGCATGTATCACGATGAGAAGGGGCGGCTCGTGGTGCGCCTGGTGAATGCCACCGCGGCACCGGCCGCGCGCCGTGCCATCGCCTCCGTGTTCGGCGAGGACAAGCTTCCCTCGGCGGGCGTGGTGACGGAGCCCGCCACGTGGACTTTCTCCCAGCTCAAGGCGCTGCAGGAGAGGCTCACGCCGGAGGTGCTCGCGCTTCCGGGCACCGTCTTCACGGACGTGGACGAGAAGTCGAACCGGGTGGCCATCGGCGTCGAGCGCTCCGAGGCGCGGGGCGCCATCGAGCGGACCCTCTCCCGCCTGTCGTTGGCCCGGGACGCGGTGGACATCGTCGAGCTGGGGCCCATCAACCCCGCCACCGTGCAGAGCGGATGGACGCCGGTGGGAGGCGGACTGCAGATAGAGACGCCGGGCAAGTACTGCACGCTCGGCTTCCCAGCGCTCCAGGGCGGGACGCTGGGCTTCGTGACCAACTCGCACTGCACCACGGTCCAGGGCGGGGTGGAGTCGACGCCCGCGTATCAGGCGGTGGCGCCGTGGCAGGTGGGGACGGAGACGACCGACCCCGGCTACGCCAGTGGAGGAAGCTGCCCGGCGGGGCGCGTCTGCCGCTCCAGCGACAGCGCCTTCTTCCGCGCGGACGCCCCCATTGGCACCTACGTCGTCCAGACGCCGGGAGCGTTCAACCTGAACATCTCCTCCTGGTGGGATGTGACGGGAAAGGTGCCGTACCCCTCGCAGGGGCAGGTGGTGTTCAAGACGGGCCGCACCACGGGCACCACCAACGGCACCATCGAATGGGCGTGCGCCACGGTGAACTCGGGTGGGACGCCACAGACATACTACTGCAACTACATCGCGACCAGCGCCACGCAGAACGGCGCCGGCGGTGACAGTGGCTCTCCCGTGTACTTCCTCACCGGCAACGGGGTGACGCTGACGGGCCTGATGTGGGGCGCGGGCTCCAACCCGTGGAACTTCGCCTTCTCGCCCCTGGGCGGCGTGCAGGCCGAGCTGGGCGTCGTCCCGTATTGCCAGGGCGGCGTGGGCTGCTGAGCGCATCGCGCCCCCGGAAAGGACCTGGGAGGGCGAGGAGGAGCGCCCACCCAGGCCACTTTCGCCGGCGGCCCGGCTTTCAGGCGTCGCGCGTCTGCATCCAGTGCGCGACGGCGATGACGACCGGGAACCCCAGCTCCGGGATGAGATAGCCGAGCCACAAGCCCGTCGGCTCGGGCAGACCCACCTTGCCCATGGACACCAGCCTGCCCACCGCCGCCATGAGAATGGAAAAGGCGATGAGGTAGACCAGCGTCCCCTGCTGGCGAATCGTGCGGCCCGCCCACAGACAGATGACGCCCATGGACAGATAGATGCCGCCCATGAAGCGATGAAGGTTGTCCAGGCGGGGCGTCGTCTCCGGCTGCCCCATGAGCAGTTGGACAGAGCCTCCGAACAGCGCGATGGCGGCCACCAGGAAGAGACAGACCTGCACGATTCGTTGCGGTGCTCGCATGAGGGTTCTCGCTAGGAAGGTACCGCCACTTCAGCAATCCCGGGCGTAGTCCTGTTCGAACACCAGGACGCCGCGCGACTCCGGGAAGTAGATGACATACATCTCCCAGACCATACAGGCATCAGGCCACATCTCCCGGCTGTAGTGCCAGCCCGTCACCTGCACCGCCTCCGAGCCGTTGCTGTACTCCTGCCCCAGGCCTGGATGCAGGGAGGACAGCCTCGAGAGCAGGCGTGTCTGCGCGAACTGCGTGTATGTCGTATTCACCAGGCGCACGCCGAACAGCGCGTTGCTCTGCTCCGTCAGGGAGACCGCCTCGGCGACCTTGTCCAGGCTCGCGGGCGTCGAGTGGCTCCAGGGGAAGGAGTAGCCCCGCAGCTCGCCGTAGCACGCGGTGGAGGTGCCGCAGGCCGCGTTCGCCGCCGACAACGTGGCCTGAAGGCTCGAGCTCACCGGCCGCGAGCCCAGCGACACGGATGGGTCCACCGGCTCGCAATCGCCGCTGAGACAGTCGAGCTGGAGGCGGAAGCGCTTGCCCGCGCCCCCACCGCTGCTGACGACGACCAGATATTCGCCGCCCTGCGCGAAGGTGGCGGAGGCCACCTTGCTGAGCTGGCCATAGCCCGCGTCGTCGTCCTGGGCTCGCACGGTGGTGCCGTAGCTGCCGCTGGCATCCTTCGGGCCGTACACGAAGAGCCCCGTGTCCAGCCCCATGCTGCTGCCCAGGTGCGTCACCTCCAGCTTCGCGCTCGAGCCGGCCGCGACGTTGATGGCGAAGGAGTAGTGCTGGAGGGCCGTGGTGAAGGACGTCTGCACCGAGCCGGGAAGGGCCACGCTCCCCAGGAACGTGGTGCTGTCCAGGATGTTGCCGCTCGGAGGCGGAGGCGGAGGGAAGAGCACCCCCTGCTCCAGCGTGTCGATGGCGGACGGCGCATCAGCCTCGGGAAGGTCCGAGGGATGGCAGGCGGCCAGCAGAAAGGCAGACACCCACCAGGAAGACTTGAGGGAACGGAGCATCGCGGACGGCCTCGTGGAATGGGGAATGGCACACCCCTCTTCGCCGCCACCACCCTCCCCGCCCAGGTGAGCCGCGCGGAGCATAGGCGCGCGCGGCTCGACCACCCCAGGACTTCTTCACTGACAGTCCGAAGAACTCAAGGCGTGGGCTTCAACGCCTTGCGCTCCTTCACGCAGACCTGGACCAGCTCCACCATGCTCATGCTGCCGCCGCCGATGTCGAACTTCTGGTCCTTGAACTGGGGATATCGGTTCTCCAGGATGCGCCCCTCGGCGATGCACTCGTTGAGCTGCGTGAGGGCATCCGTCTTGTTCCCCTTGGAGAGGAGCGCCTTCGCCGCGTCGTACGCCTTCCGCTGGCCCTCCTGGAACCGCAACTGCACGTCGGCCCTCGTCTGCGGCTCCCGCAGCGCGTCTGCCTTCTGGGCGCACTGCGCCATCACCTCCTGCGGCGGGGTGGGGATGCCGCCCATGAGCACGTCGACCGCGGCGAGGCCGGCGTTCTCCTTCACCATCCGGGCGCCATCGTCCTGGCAGGCCTTGAGCTTCTCCATCGCGCTCGCATACAGCTCCCGCCTCTTGCGCAGGTCCGAGGAGGAAGCGGCCGCTTCCGATGCCGTGCTGGCGACCACCAGGGCCTCCCCCGTCAGCCGGCGCAACGCCCGCGCCTGCTTCGCGAACTCGAGGGCCTCGACCAGCTTCAGCCAGTCGGCGCGCGCCCGCTCCGCCGCCGACGCGTAGCCCGCGTCCTGCCGCTCCAGCTCCGCGTGCGTCTCGAACATCTGCATCATCTCGTCCACGCCCTTCGAGGCGGTGTCGACGTCGCTGTCGGTCGACGAGATTCCCTTCGCGGCCTCGAGCTTCTCCTTGGTCATGGCCATCCGGGTGGCGAGCTGGACGCGGGCGTCCGCCGCGGAGAGGACAATCCTCCTCCGGGTGATGCGGTCGCTCAGCTCCGCCATCCGCTCCTTCGTCTCCTTGGCGTACACCGCGTAGTCGCGGTCCTTCTTCACGAAGGGGGCGCCGACCTCCAGCACCGCGCCAATCTGCTTGACCGCGTTCTCCGCCTCCTGGAGCAGCGCCGGCGAGGGCGCCTCCTTTTGAATCTGGAGGACGAGCGCCGCCGCGTTCTTCCGCGCCTCGTCGACCTTCAGGCGCTGCTGCGTCAGGTCGACCTCGTACCGACGCCGCTCCAGCGTCGCCCGCCCGTCCTTGAGCAGCTGACGCGCCTCGGCGGCGGAGGGGCTGACGGCGGGGTTCTTCGCGTGAACCGTCTCGAGCGTCTTCTCCAGGACGACCAGCGCCGTCTTCGCCTCCTCGAACTGCTCGGGCGTCACGGCCCGCTTCTCGACGTTGCGCAGGGACTGGATGACTTCCGCGCGAGCCGCATCGAGGCCGCGGACCTGGAGGGCCACCTCCACCTCGACGAGCGTGTTCTTCACGTCCGCGAGGTACTGGGCAATCGCCTGGCTCCTCGCCGCCTGCGGGTCGTACTTCTCCACCAGCTTGCGGACGACGAACGCCGCGGTCTTCGCCTCGGAGAGCTGCTCGGGCGTGGGCCGCTTCACCCGGAGCGCCTTGGCGGCCGCGACGAGCTCGTCATGGGCGGGCCCCATCTCCACCTTGATTCGGGAGACGCCCGCCTGCACCACCAGCTCCTCCATCCGGCGCCTGGCCTGGGTGACCTCGGCCCGGGCCTTGTCCGCCTCCGCGCGATACGCCTTGTCTTTCGCCTCCAGCGGCGCTCCCTCCTCGAGCTGCTTCTGCAGCGCCGCCGTCGCCTTGTCGGTGGCGCCGAACTTCTCGTCCGACCAGGCCTTGTTCACCTCGGTGAGCGCGGTGGACAGGGCCTTGCGGCGCTCATCCAGGAGCCCGCGCTGCTTCTGCGCCGACACCTGCAGCCACCGCTCGTCGAGCGTCTTCTCGTGCCGGGCGATGGTCGCGTCGACCTCGGTGAGGTACGCGGCGAACTTCGGGTCCTGAGCCTTCAGGGGCCGACCCTCCTCCGTCAGCTTCCGGAGCGCCTCCAGCTCGGCGCGGGCATCGTCCATCGCCTTGGCGCCGGGGTCCCCTCCCCCGAGCTTCGCCATGCGCTCGTTCAGGGGCGCGAGCGCGCCATCGATGCGTCGGCGGAACTCGTGGATGTGGACCTTCGCCCGGCGCTCATCGACGTACTCGCGGTCCGTCCGGAATTGCTTCCGCGCGGCCAGGACGCTCTTGGCGTACTCCAGGTCCTCCGTCTCGAAGCTCGCTCCCGCGCCGAGCGCGTCCTTCAGCGCCTCCACCGCCACGAGGGCGGCGTCGAGGTCGGCGCCGCGCGGAGGATCCTGCTCGATGCGCTGAACGGCCGCCGTGAGGGCCGCGCGCGCACTCGCCAATCGCTTCGAGGCCTCCTCGATGGACTTCGCGGCACCAGCCTCTGGAGCCGCGGCCGAAGCCAGGGAAGAGGCGAAGACGAAGAACCCGAACAACACCAGCGCTGAAGTACGTACCATTCAGGCCAACCTACTACAGGGAGGCGGTGGGAGCCTCGGCATAGTGTCCGCGTCCCCGGTGCCGGGAGATGTCACCAGGCGGCCTTCTGGGGGCCTGGGAGAAGCGTCAGGTCGCCTGGGCGCCTCGGGGGCACCCGGGCACCCGCGCAAGCCGAGGTGCGCACCCGAGGGGCCCCGGCCGCGCCCTGCTCCACACCCCAGCGCCCACATCTGGGCGAGCCGCGCGGCCTCGGGGAAGGCGGGAGGCCGGGTCCGCGCGCACCACTTCGCTTGCCGGCGGGAAGCAGGCTCTTGGTCTCCGCAAGCGCTCCGGGTCCAGTCAAAGACAGTCCAAGAAGCCCCCCGCTCGGGCCACCTTCGCGAACGGAGTGGCGCGGCGATTGCTGTCCATGGCGCCCGCTATGCCATTGCGTGGATTGGGTCTCCAACTGGTCGTCGTCGTGGCCATCGCCGCGCTGTTCACCGGGCTCTGGGCGCTGAACAACCGCCCGGTCTCCGCCCCGGACTGGCCGGAGAAGATCTCCGGCTTGTCCTACTCACCCTTCCGCCTCGGAGAGAGCCCGAAGAAGGGCCGGCACCCCAGCGAAGCCGAGATGCGCGAGGACCTCGAACAGCTCAGCAAGCTGACCGACAGCATCCGCATCTACACGGTCGACGGTCCCCAGGGGGAAATCCCGCGCCTGGCCGAGGAGTTCGGCCTGCGAGTGACGCTGGGGGTCTGGATCAGCCGCGACCTGGAACGCAATGAACGGGAGCTCCAGAAAGCCATCGAGATGACCAACACCTCACGCAGCGTGGTGCGCGTGGTGGTGGGCAACGAAGCGCTGTATCGCGGGGACGTCACGTTCGAAACGCTGGTCCGGTACCTGAGGCGGGTGCGCGCGGCCGTCAGGGTGCCCGTGACGACCAGCGAGCAATGGCACAACTGGAGGGAACACCGGGAGCTGGCCAGGCATGTCGACTTGATCGCCGCTCACGTCCTGCCCTACTGGGAATACGTGCCGATGGAGCAGGCGGGGACCTTCGTGCTGGAGCGTGCCCGGGACCTCAGGCAGCTGTTCCCGCGCAAGCCATTGCTGCTGTCGGAAGTCGGCTGGCCGAGCAACGGCCGCATGCGAGGTGGTGCCACCGCCACCCAGGCCGACCAGGCCCTCTACCTGCGCACCCTGGTCAACACGCTCAATCAACGGGGCTACGAATACTTCGTCATCGAAGCCTACGACCAACCCTGGAAGGGCGGCGATGAAGGCGCGGCCGGCGCCTACTGGGGCGTGTTCGACGCCACCCGTCGGCGGAAGTTCAACTTCGAGGGCCCGGTGGTGGCCATCCCAGAGTGGCGCGCCCTCGCGGGCTGCTCGGTGGTCCTGGCCACTCTCGCGATGACGCTGCTGCTCATCGATGGTTCGGCCCTGCGCCAGCGCGGCCGAGCCTTCCTGACCTTCACCTCCTTCTTCTGTGGCTCGGCGCTGGTGTGGATGGCCCATGACTACAGCCAGCGCTACAGCACCTGGTTCAGCCTGGCCGTCGGCTTCATGCTGGCGATCGGCTCGCTCGGCGTGTTCCTCGTCCTGCTCACCGAAGCCCACGAACTGGCCGAAGCCGTGTGGATTCCCAAACGCCGCCGCGAATTCCAGCCGGTGCCGGACGACCATGCCTATCGGCCGAAAGTGTCAGTTCATGTCCCCTGCTACAACGAGCCGCCGGAGATGGTCAAACAGACGCTGGACGCCCTCGCCGTGCTGGACTACCCCGACTACGAAGTCCTGGTCATCGACAACAACACCCGGGACCCGGCCGTGTGGGAGCCACTCGCGGCCCATTGCGAGCGGCTCGGCGAGCGCTTCCAGTTCTTCCATGTCTCGCCCCTGCCCGGGTTCAAGGGCGGCGCGCTGAACCACCTCATCCCCCGCACGGCCAGGGATGCCGAGGTGGTCGCGATCATCGACGCGGACTACCGCGTCGACTCCAACTGGCTCAAGCACATGGTGCCGCTCTTCTCCGACCCGCGCATCGCCGTGGTGCAGTCCCCGCAGGACTACCGGGACCAGGGCGAGAGCCTCTTCAAGAAGGTCTGCTACAGCGAATACAAGGGCTTCTTCCATATCGGCATGGTCACCCGCAATGACCGCGACGCCATCGTTCAGCACGGCACCATGACCATGACCTACCGCTCGGTGCTCGAAGAGCTGGGCTGGGCCGAGTGGTGCATCTGCGAGGACGCGGAGCTGGGCCTGCGGGTGTTCGAGAAGGGCTACTCGGCCGCCTATACCCATCACAGCTACGGCAAGGGGCTGATGCCCGACACCTTCATCGACTACAAGAAACAGCGCTTCCGCTGGGCCTACGGCTCCATCCAGATCATCAAGCACCATGCCCGCAGCCTGCTGCGCGGCGAGAACAGTGAACTGACCCGGGGCCAGCGCTACCACTTCCTCGCCGGCTGGCTGCCGTGGGTCGCCGACGGACTGAATCTCTCCTTCACCATCGGCGCGCTGCTCTGGTCGGCGGCGATGCTCATCGCGCCCCAGCGGATAGAACCGCCGATGCCCGTCTTCGCCATCCCGCCGCTGGCGTTGTTCGTGTTCAAGCTCGGCAAGAGCGTCTTCCTCTACCGCCGCGCGGTCGGGTTCAACCTCGCGGGCGCTTTCGCCGCCGCCCTGGCCGGGCTGGCGCTGTCGCACACCATCGCCAAGGCGGTGCTGTACGCCTCCTTCACCAGCGACCTGCCGTTCTTCCGCACACCGAAAACCGCGGACAGACATGGCCTGCGGGTGGCGCTCTCGGAGGCCCGCGAAGAGCTGTTCCTCATGCTCCTGCTGTGGGGCGCCGCAATCGGCATCTATTCGGTCCACGGCCTGCCCGACCCGGACATGCGCATCTGGGTGACCCTGCTATTGGTACAGGCCATGCCCTATCTGGCTGCCTTCATCATGGCCCTGCTGTCGAGCCTGGGACAGACAGGGCCCCGGGTGCCCGCACGTTGAGACTCCTCAGCCGGGCCCCGCGCGTCAGAGCATGACGAACCCGTCGTCGTCGTCCTCGACCACGACGCCCTTGTCCTTGCTCAGGGGGGCTACCGTGCTCCCTCCGCTCGTCACCACCGTGGAGGGGGACGCTTGGGGGCGGGGCAATACGCTGCCGCCGCTGGACTGAACGACAGGCCCGGACACCAGGACGAAGTCATCCTCGATGTCCCTGTTCAAATCATCCAGGACCCGCTGGTGCGCCGCGCGAAGTGCAACGGCGGCCACGCGGGGGCTCGCGGCGACTGGGGGCAAGGCGCCGTTGGACCCGACGAGGAGCCTCGCCAGTTCGACGACCCAGGGCCCACAGCTGTGCTGTCCACCCTTCTCGCTCCCAATGGCGTCATTCTGATAGCGGAGGAGGCATCGCTCGACCTGCAGGTCCGGAAACGGACGCCGCAGCGTGCCGAGCATGGTCGGCTCGCCGGCCGGGGCGAGCGGGTCGATGTAGAGCACGCATGCCTGGCCCCTGCGCCCACCCTGGGGGGGAGCCACCCTGATGTAGATGAGCCCCCAGTGGTTCCCACCGACGTTGTAGGGCTGGATGATGATGCGGGGAGCGCCGCCTTCGACCTGACCCGCGAGGGCGGCGTCGAACGTGTTGGGCGCGATGCGGTTGAGCAGGTAGAGGTTGAGGCCATAGCCCACGTACACGTTCGGCACACCGTCGAGGTAGTGGTGCAGCAGCCTGTCGAGCTGACGATCGGTATAGAAGTGCGACCCCTCGATCTTGTCGCCGTTCGAATCCGGATCAACCAGCGCACTCGAATCCTGCGACGGAGGAGGTAACTGGCCCGTTCCCCCCGAGGAGGTGGAGGTGGACGGCGGAGGCGTCGACCCGGAGTTCGATGAGCTCGAGACCACCACCACTTTCTCCGCCGCCGCTTTCTCCCTCGCGGCCTTCTCCGCCGCCGCTCTCTCGCGGGAGCGTTGGACCTCCGCCGCCTCCTTCTTCACCTTCTCCGCGTCCTGCTTGAGAATCTCTCCGAGGTCCGCGGGTGCGCGCAGGTCGACCCGCGAGACCTTGCCCGCGTTGGCTGGGTTCACGAGCGGCGGAGATGCATTCACGGCCGCCCGACCGCTCCCGAACGAGGCACTGCGGAAAGGAGAGTTGTAGCGGACCGACCCCAGCCCTGACGGAAAGGGAGGCGGCCTCCTGCCAAGAAGGAACTCAGGGCGCTCAATCGGCATGCCATGACCCGCGGGACCCAATCTCCCGCTCACGGGGAGGCCCCTTCCCAGTCCAGGCAACCCGAACGGCGAGGGCCCAGGCACCTCCGAACTCGACTTGCAGCCGCCGACGCACCGTGGATTGACGCAATGCGGCCCCGAGTAGTGCCACAGCGGTGTCCAATACGTCCTGAGCAGATCTCTCACCGCGGGCGCCCCCTCCACCAGGTAGTTGAACTCGGAGAGGAAGCCTGGATAGAGATTGTCCGACCCGACCACATACGACGCGTCGTCGACAATCATGATCTTGGAGTGATTGCCCGGCGCGGACGGAACCTTGTCGTAGACGGCGCCGCTGGCCTTCTTGACGGACTCCACCGCGCTTCCGATGACGCCCTTGCTCGGCGGGTCCTCCACGAGCGAGGTCTGCTTCAAGGTCGCCGTGTACCCTTCTGGCGTGAGCTTGGGCCAGAAATACGTTTCACCCTCCCGGGTCTTATCCTTCGGGACCTCCGTGAAATAGAAGGGGGCGATGTGCAGTCGCTCCAAGGCGCGCACCCGGACGTCGGCGTCCGGCAGAAGGGCGTCGGTGTCGACGGCATGTGACATGTAATATTGGAACAGCTCGAACGTGCGGCACGCCCCCGAGCCGAATGAATACTGGTCTCCCTCAGCCCCGGCCCCCGCGTCCAGGGGAGAGACCACGACCTGGACCTCCAGCTTCGGATTGGCGAGCAGCGCCTCCATGATCCAATGGCAGACGACGTGCGAGGACCACTTCTTCTTCCACGCGCTCACCAGGTCCATCTGTGACAACCGGAGGATGGTCTTGGCGCCCTTGATCAACTCCTCCTTCATCACCTCGGACGCCTTCTGGTAGTTCAACTCCATGCTGGGGCCGTTCCAGTACTTCCCGATGGACAGGACCCGGGTCGCCTTCTTGTACTCTCCAAGGCCGGAGTAGCCCTCGTAATGCTTCTCCGTGAACACGGGAGTCTCCAGGTCCACGAACGTCTGGAGATCCTCCGCGCGAATCGCCTCCGCGGCCAGGTCCTCGACCGAGTCCACATCCTCGAAGATGGTCGACAGGAACTCAGGGCTGGGGCGAGAGAGACGCGGCCTGGACTCCCCCCCACCGCCCTCATGCAGCCGCGCGAAGTCCTTGTAACACGCGGCGCGGTAGTCGCCGGCCTCCCGCGAGGCCAGCGGGTTCTCGGGCTTGCGCTTCACCGCGGCGTCGTCGTCGCCGACCTTCCAGGACAGCGTATCCTTGTCGATGTCCAGGAACTCCTTGGCCAGCACGTCCGTCTTGCATTCCCACATCTGGTCCAGGAAGCGCTGCGCGCCCAGGGCCGCCTCGCCATGCATGACGACAGACACGTCATGAACGGGCGGATAGCTGGTGAACAGGTCCATGTTGAGGTTGTGGCCTCCCACCAGGGACTCGGTGCCATCCACGGCGACGATTTTCGAGTGATTCCACGTCATCTTGGTGAATTCGTCATCGCCCTCCAAACCCATCCAGGTGGGCAGGACCGAGGCGACCCGGGCGGAGAGCCCCGCGACGAGTCCCTCCTGGAGCCGGAAGAACTTCCCCATCCAGATCTCCGGCGGCATCTCCCAGGCGCCGGTCTGCATCCGCACCCTCACCAGGCGAATCAGCGCGCCCTGGAAATCGACGAGATTGGGAGACGTGCCGTCCTTGAAGATCATGGGCGTCTGCCCGAACAGGAACCTGAACTGCGTGCGATGGGTCCGCTTCAACGGCGCGCTCAGCGCGGTATCCATGGCCCCCAGAATCACCTTGGCCCAGGCGGGGTCCGGACTGTTGAGGGAGGAGATGTCGCAGCGATACCTCGACTTCTGGATGATTTCGACGAGGGCTCGCTGGAAGTCCTTGGTGCGACTCTTGGCCGCCGGCATGATTTCCGGGCCAAAGGGCTGCCCCCAGATGCGAGGCGTGTCCATGATTCGCACATAGCTCGTCCCGCTCAGGTGCGTGAAGTAGTCGCGCACCTTGGCGGACACCCGGTCGATGCTCACAGGAACCTCCAGTTCACCCACCCGCCACCGGACTGCTCGATGGTGCAGGGATAGGCCAGGTTGTAGGGGGGCGTCCCCACCACATCCTCGAGGTAATAGCGGTTCAAGGTGTTTCTCCCCATGATGGAGGAGACCTGCCGCACGTTGGGCCTCCCTGTCAGCCGGGAGGTCCGGGCCTCGCCGCCCCCCATGGCATCGAAATGGGTGTGCGCCGTATGGATTTGTTTTCTCAGGTGTCTGGCGTTCTCCCGGACGCGGCATCTGGTGCGGAAGACCGTCTCCCATTGAGTCAGGTAGGCACGGGCCAGCTTGTAGACGAGCTTGGGGACCGCGGCGACCTCGTCCTTCACCTTGGCCGCGTCGTACAGGGCGTCAGCGGTGTAGTTGCCGGCGACGGTGCCATGCCCGCCCCGACACGCGTAGAGCGTGTAGCCCTCCGGCTGCGGGAGGTCGCCGCGAGCGAGTGGATCCGCCAGTTGGCGGTTGTCCGCGAGCGTCAGATACGTGGCCCCCAGTCCCCGGGCCTCGATGTCCTCATGGGCACGCTGTTTGGTCATCCGGGCATTGGGCCGCGGAACCAGCGCGCTGAACCCCGCGACCAGGTGGTCCCAGGCATAGACGCCGACATAATTGACGACATTGGGCGGCAACTGGGTCTGGATTCCATACCACTCACCCGGTCCCGGAACGGGGTCGATGGCGAAGATGTTGACGGGGATGTCCCGGACACCAGGGCCTCCATAGGCATACAGGAACCAGGCGGCCATGATGGACTCGACCGCGCCGCGGCTGTGCCCGAGGAAGTTGTATTGCTCCGCCTTGCTGGCCGCCGCGAGACTCGCGCCGTGCAGCGCGAGCGCGCCATCGGCCCAGCCCAGCAATTGACCAGATTGCGTCCGTTGGTTGCCCTCCGAGTAGTCCCGGGCGGACGCGCGCAGCGGGCCGGGGGCATTGACCAGGCTGCCCTCCAAGGGATCGCACACGTCCTCCTGGTTGAACCAATCATTCTCGCCGACACCCCGAACGGTGATGCTGCTCTTCGTATCGCGAAGGCCGGTGGAGATCTCCGTGTGGAGCCGCACCGGGATGTAGCCGGTCTCCCTGACGTAGATGTCCTTGTTGCTGTTGAGCCACTTCTTGTCCTTGCCCAGGAGGGCGAGGATTTTGTAGTCCCAGAAGCGGGTCTCCTCGCCTTCGTCACGCGAGCAGCCGGTTCCGCAGAAGCTCACGGTGTAGACATTCTTCGGCATGCCAGTTTCATCCTGGTGGAATGGGGTCCCTGCACGGACGCGAGCCCTCGGCACCTGGGGACCGGCTGTAGGGGGACAGCCCGCTGAGGGTTGCTCCGCACTTCACATTCCGTGCCGTGCACACGCGCGAGGCCCCGCCTCTCGCGAGGACGATAGAGCGAACCCGGAGGGGGCGGATCAGGCCAGGACATGACGGAGGGTCACCAGGGACCATGGGCCCCTGCCGGGACACGCGCTGCGTACCGATGAGACGCAGCCGCGTCCTTTCAGACCGCGCAAGCCGTGGGCGCGAAGGGCGGGGTTGAACCGAAGTGGAACCCTCTCGTCGTCACGGTCGTCGAAGCGGAGAAATATCGGGATGGGTTGGGACCTCCCCAACAATCCCTCACCGACTCCTGTTGTCCGGAGCCCCTCTTCGTCCCCTCTTCACGTGCGTTCCCGCTCCCCATGCCCATCCCCCATGCGCCTTCGCGTCCGCTGAGCTTCCTGCTCGCGGCCCTGTTCCTCTCCCTGGCGGCCTGTGGAGACAACACTCCCTCCGAGGACGACCCGCCTCGCGCCCCCGGGCAGTCCGCATCCGCCACGGGTTCAGACGACGCGGGCACCGTGGCCAGCGCGGCCTTCGACGGTGGAAGCTCCAGCATCTGCGGCGATGCCTTCCTCGAGGACGATGAGGAGTGCGACGACGGCAATCACGACACGGGAGACGGTTGCTCCCCGTTGTGTACGAAGGAGCCCCAGTGCACCAACGGTGTCTGTGCATCCATTTGCGGCGACGGAGTGATGCTGCCCGGCAGCACCGCCGAGGCCTGTGACGACGGCAACACGGTCGCCAATGATGGTTGCTCGCCGACGTGCCAGCTCGAGCCGGGCTTCACCTGTCAGACGACCAACCAGCTTCCCTCCTCCATCCCCATCGTCTACCGCGACTTCCGAGGCTACGACCTGCCGCCCCTGGGCGCCCTGCCAAGAGGGCACATCGACTTCCAGAACGTGAACCAGTTCGGCGAGGAGAAGGGCCTCGTACAGACCACCCTGAATGCGCTCGGCAAGCCGGCCTACGCGAAGACGGGACTGCCCACCAACACGACGAGCAACGCCGCGAACTTCGCCCAGTGGTATCTGGACACGGACCTGGTGAACAAGCCCGTGGTCGGAACACTGACCTTCATCCAGTATCCGAGCGGCCAGCAGGTCTTCGATGCACCGAACTTCTTCCCGGTGGACGACCTGGGCTGGGTCGCCGCCGGCGCGGAGGCTCACCGCACCAACAACTACGACGTCCTCCCGCCGGGGCACAACTACAGCTTCACCACCGAGACGCGGTTCTGGTTCGAGTACAAGGGCACCGAGCGCTTCACCTTCCAGGGCGATGACGACGTCTGGGTGTTCATCAACCGCCGCCTCGCCATCGACATGGGGGGGCTCCACGTCACGGAGCAAAGCTCCATCATCCTGACGCCCGCCGTGGCCTTCAATCTGGGGCTGACGCCGGGCGGTATCTACGAGGTCGCTGTGTTCCATGCCGAGCGCAAGACCTCCCGCTCCTGGTACCACATCAACGCCCAGAACTTCGGCGTCCGCCGCTCCGCGTGTGTCCCCACACCGGCGGCGGCATCGATGACGGAGTGAACGCTGGCGCATTGCCGTACGCCCATTGACTCCACGGCCAGGATTCCCAGACAGGGCCCCCCTGTGGGCGTGACTTCACGCCCAGGGGCGGGCCGGGTACGGTCACCCCGTTGATTCAGTGCGGACCGTGAGGCTGCCGCGCGGAGACGGTCTCCTCACGCGGGCTTCATCCGGACCGGTCCTCGCCGACGGCGCCAACCCTCGGCCAATGCCAGGGCCAGGAGCGTCACGGCGGCGAGGACGAGCCCTGGCAGGACACCAGGGGCGCGGTAGTGCAGCTCGATGCGGTGCCGGCCTGGGGGCACGCCAACAGCACGCACCGCGACATTCGCTGGCAGCAGCCTCGCGGGCTCGCCATCCAGGCTCGCTGTCCACCCCGCCTGCCACGCATCGTTGATGACGAGCACCGCGTCCCCGGACGACTCGACGTCCACGATGAGGTGCTCGGGCGTCTCATGAGCTGGAGCGACTCGCCCGTTCAGAGGCTCCGGACCCGACGCAGGAAGAGGAACCGCTCCACACTCCACCGCTGCCTGGGCAGCCGTCCTGAAGGCCACGGTTCGCAGCAGCCCGAGCGCGGCGCTCTCGTCCGACACGCAATGAGACTTCGCCAGGAACAACCTCGGCAGGGCATCGGCATGCTCGACGAGCAGCAGCTCGAACACGTCGTCGCGCGCCACCACGCGGCCCGGTCTGGGCTCCAGCGCTGCATAGGTCGCTGGCGTGTATGCGCTGAACCGCACCCCGAAGAGTGGCTGTGACTCCGTGAAGAAGCCAGGTTGTGTGATTTGGAGGCGCTGCAAGCGGGAGCTCGCGGCAGGCAGATACGCATCCGCCGCGCCGATGCCCCACAGCGCGGGCGTGTCAGGCATCAACGAGGCCCTCGCCATCAACGCCACGCTGTCCTGGAACTCGAAGCCGTCGAATCGAGGCAAGCGGAAGCGCTGGATGCGGGAGGCGACGCGGGGCGTGGACTCTCCTGTCCTGGCGGCCCACTCGCGCACGGTGTCGACGAACACCGGCGGAGTGTCGAGCAGTTCCTCCGAACCGAGAATGTAGAGCGGCTCGTTCAGCGTGAACGCCGCGCCCAGTTGCAGCGCCATCAACACGCATGCCCGGTGCCACGAGCCCGCGAGGCCTGGCAGCACCAGGGCGCAGCCCAGCGCGACTCCCGCCGCGACGAACGCCGCGCCGCTGAACGCGTGCGACAGCGTCTCCAGCGTCTCGGGAGGCACCCGTGGCCAGCGCCCGAGCACGAACGCGTGGGACCACACGGCCCCCAGGCGCTCCGCGAGGGCCACGGCGAGGAGCCCCACGGACATCCCCCCCGCCGCGAGAGCAGCCCAGCGCGCTCGCGCCCTGGACGACACCAGGGCCTTCCATCCGAAGCCCGCGAGCACCGCGAGCCCAAACGTCAGGTGCACCACGAGCTTCTCGGGATAGCGGAACGGTCGCCACAACGGGAGGGCCTCGTAGAGCCATCCGTAGACAGGCAACGCGGACCCGAGCGCGAGGGCGAGCACCACGACCCAGACGGCGGCGAACGGCGCCCAGCGCTTCCATGGGAGGAAGCGCAGTCCTGTCACCGCGAGCACCAACACCGGCACGCCGATGAGCGCCGAGTCCGTCCACAGCGTGGAGAAGCCGCCCGTCGACAGCAGTGGTTTGACCCATTCCTCCGGAACGGAGCGCTCGACGGTGGGATTGGCGAGGTACGGCCCCAGGAGGAACTCCGGCAGTCGCCACGGGTCCAGGGACCAGCGCTGCGCGTCCTCGAGCGAGCTCGCGCCTGGAGCGCCCCGTGCGAACACCGCCATGCCCGCGAACAGTTGCGGCGCGGCGAGCCCCGCGCCGAGGGCCACGAGGCCCAGCGCACGAAGCAGGCGGACACCGCGTGCCTCGGGGCTCGTCACCGCGAGCAGCAGCACGAAGGCATTCGCGAACGCATAGCTCCAGGTGTCACCCGCCAGCAGCACACTGGCGAGCCCCAACGCGGCGACGGCGGCGCGCCCCGGCGTGGCGGCTCGCAGGAAGCGCTCGGCGGCCCAGAGCGCGGCGGGCAAGGTGGCGCCGGCCATGAGGTACGCCAGGCTGTTGGTGAGCGACACCAGGTGGCCGCTGAACGCGAAGGCGAGCCCCGCGAAGAACGCCCCGCTCCGCGGCACGTCGTACAGGCGCAAGAGGGCGAAGGTGCCCAGCAAGGCCAGGGGCGGGCACGCCAGCACCGCGAGCTTCATCGCCACGCCCGTGGAGAACAGCAGCCCCAACACCTGCGACGGATGGAAGGGCGCGGACAGCATGATGCCCGCGAACGATTGCCCCAGCCCGTCGAAGGGATACCAGCCCGGAAAGTCGCCTTCGGACACGCGCTGCGCCCAGTAGCGCCGCAATGGCGCGTAGACCAGGAGCATGTCTCGGGCGATGAAGACGTCCGCGCTGAAGAGGGCGCGGTAGAAGAAGAGACAGGTGACGCCCAGCGCTCCGCCCACCACGGCCCAGGGCCCGCGCGCAATCGAGGCTCGGACTCCGGCGCGCTCCAGCGATGCGGGGGGAACCATCCAAAGCGGGATTGTTCCCGGTCATGCCGTCCAGGTCCAGCCGCGAGTACCGCTGCCCTTGTCCCTCCAGGTCGTCTTCCCCGCCGACCTCGACCGGCTGGCCGGACGGACCCACACGCGAGTGAACGGCGAACAAGCCGTGACGCCGATGAGGAGAGCAAGGGCTGATGGAGCGAAGCCTTCTGGGGATCCCCGTTCAGGTCGTTGCAACCCTGACTCAGGAGTCCCCCGACATGACCCACCGCCCCCCTCTGCCCCTGCTGTCTTCCGTGCTCTGCGCCCTGCTCCTCGCCGCCTGCGGCTCACCGGCGTCCACGGAGACGCCCGCCCCCCAGAACATCGAGCAGGGCACCCTGCTGCATGAGCTGAAGCTGAGCGACACCCGCTCGGTGCGCTTCATCGAGTCCGAGCCGGGCGAGGTCTTCGTCGCGGAGTCGGGCCACATGGACATCGATGCCGCCCACCTCCAGGAGTCGATGAAGGCCGAGAAGGTGGACAGCCTCCAGGGCAAGGAGTTGGCGGACGTCTACCTCTCCCTCGCGCCCGGCGCGAAGCGCTCCGACGTCCCCGCCGCGCTCGTACAGGCCCAGGGCCGCATCGCCATGGCCCGCATCATCCAGGCCCGGCAGGCCGCCCAGGAAT
>NZ_JABXEM010000459.1:0-4115 GCF_013372595.1 Myxococcus sp. AM011 | reverse complement strand
GTCCCCCACCCTGCAGCCCGGCGCTGTCCAGCCCGCGAGCGCCGCCGCAGTGGTCCACCCGGTGGCGACGCCTCCCGCGCCGGCCCCCAAGAGCCGCGCGCCGGTCGCCGCGCTCGTCGTGGCCGCGCTCGTCGTCGTGGCCGGAGGCGGCTGGTGGTTCACCCGTCCCCAGCCCACCACGTCGACCGGAGGCACCACGCCCCCGCCGGGACAGCCCGTCGCCACGGGCAACCAGGGCACCACTCCCCCGCAGAACGCCACGGGCACGCAGGGAAGCACGGGCACCCCTCCGACCGTCGTCGCCACCGGCAACCAGGGCACCACGGGGGCGCCTCCGTCCACCGGAACGCCGACGCCGGTGGACCCGCCTCCGGACGACCCCAGCGGTGTGGCGGCGAAGAACCCGCCCCCCTCCACGCGTCCTTCCACCCGACCCGAGCCTTCCGAAAAGCTCTCTGACGAGGTGCGGCAGCTTTTGGCGGACGCGGAGCGTGCTTTAAACGGGGGGGACACCCTGGAGGCCATCCGTCTGGCGCGCAGCAGCCAGCGGCGGGAACCCAAGGTCATCCCTCTGGCGTCTTATTCGCTGCTCACCCGGGCTTTCTGCCGGCAGGGAGACCTGAGCAACGCCAAGGCCCAATGGCCCAAGGTCCCCCGGCTGGAGCAGGCCCGGGTCCGGAAGTATTGCAAGCAGCACGACATCGAGTTCTGACACATGGCGCCGTCCGGATGGGACGGGCCCCTGCCTCATGAGGTGAATCGCTTGAGAAACATGTTCGCGGTATTCGTCACCACGCTGTTGCTGGGGGCCACCTCCAGCCTCGCGGCGTCCCCCGTTGAAGCCGGCAAGGTGTACTCCGGCTCCGAGGGCGAGGAAGTGGCCGTCGTGCCCCTCAGCCCGCGCTCGTCCAAGAAGTACATCCTGCGTGTGCAGGGCACGGGCTCCGAGCTTGACGGCAAGGTGCTGCCCTTCGAGCTCAAGGACTGGAGCACCAACAGCACCGAGCAGCACAACTATGTGACGCAGTGGAAGGGCCGGGGCTACACGGTGCTGTACATGCGCAACTCCAGCTACGAGCTGAACGTGCCGGGGCGCGCCAAGGAGATTCGCGTCTCCTTCGACGAGAAGCGCACCAAGGCGCTCAACGCGGAGGAGGTCTACAAGCAGCACCAGAAGCAGCAGGCGGACGGCACGCTGGAGAAGCTGATGGCGTTCGACCGCAAGGGCGAGATGGCGCGCCACGACAAGGACTATGGCGCCACGCTCCAGGAGATGAACAACGCCTGTGGCACCTCCGTGGCGGCGAGCATCGACTGGAGCAGCATCACCGACGACCAGCTCAAGGAGCTGAGCATCAGCGGCTACTGTGAGCCCTCGCTCAGCGTCCTCAAGGACCTGTGCACCGTCTCCAATGTCGCCAGGCAGACCGTGAAGGAGAAGGTGAAGCAGGTGAGCTGCCGCCTGGGCGCGAGCCTGGAGCCGAAGTTCGACGCCCAGCGCCTCATCTGGACCACCTCTCGCGACGCCTCCAATCAGGAGACGTTCGCCAAGAAGTTCTACAAGACGAACCTTTAGTCCGAGAGACCTCAGATGAACTTCCAGCGTATCGCCGCCGTGGCGGCGTCACTCGCCTGTAGCGCGTCCTTCGCCGCCGAGACCCTCCAGCCCCCCTGGGGCAAGGAGGAGAACCTGGGCCAGAAGATGATCATGGAGGCCACCACCGTCTGCACCGACGGCAAGGGGCACTATTCCGTCGTGAGTCCCGACGACGATGAGCGCGGTCGGGACGTGCTCTACTACGGCGACGGGAAGACCTTCTTCGAGGTGCCCGCGCTGCCGTACACCTCCGGCACCAACTTCCTGGAGCCGCGCTTCTTCCGCAAGGACTCCAACCCCAACTTCCGGGGCCAGGACTGGCGCGTCGTCTCCGAGGTGGACTACGACCGCAAGGAGAAGACCTGCGCGGTGCGGTGCGGCGAGAAGAACGTGCCGCTCACCATCATGGCGCCTGGCGAGGCCGCGGAGCTGCTGCGCAAGGCCACGTATGCCCCCAGCCCGCAGCAGTTCGCGCCGTATGCGCTGCTGCGCGACACCAAGGGCAACTACTACTTCGTGGACAAGGGCATCCGCACCACGGACCAGAAGAACTACCGCGTCTTCATCGGTCCGCGTGGCGCGCTCAAGCCACAGAAGATGACCAACGTCATCTCCGACTCGGAAGGTGAAATCTTCTCCACCAAGAAGGGCGACCTCCGGCTGGTGTTGGACAAGGCGAAGTCGTCGGTCTGGATTGAGAACACGAAGAAGTCGCTGGAGCTGCGCCAGGTCCCCGTCGAGGAGAACCTGCCGCTCATCTACAACGACCTGGGCGTGTACGAGGGCATCCGCCTGGGCACCCCCTGCGACGACCAGTAACCGCTGAACGTGCCTTGGGGAGCTGGACTCGCATCCAGCCCCCCGGGGACACACGGCGCGGGTCGAGGAGCCGACGTCCCTCCTCCCCGTGGAACCGTGGCGCTGTCCCGGGTGCATCGCTAGGTTGCCGCCCCGAACCGGAGGCTGGCCCATGCGTCCCGAGGAAACCCGATTCCTGCTGCGGTCCATCGAAGCGGCGCGCCGTGCCAGGGCGCGTGGGGACCAACCCTTCGGAGCGGTGCTGGTGGACGCGCAGGGCAACGTGCTGCTGGAGGGCGAGAACACGGTGGCGACGCAGCGGGACTGCACGGGCCACGCGGAGTCCAACCTGATGCGGGACGCGACGAAGCGCTTCGCGCCGGAGGTCCTCGCGGGTTGCACGATGTACGCGAGCACGGAGCCGTGTGCCATGTGCGCGGGCGCCATCTTCTGGGGCGGCGTGCGACGGGTGGTGTTCTCCCTGTCGTCGGTGGAGTTCGCGAAGCGGGTGGGCACGGTCCGGGGTGGGCTCGCCATGTCGTGCCGGGAGGCCTTCGAGCGGGGCAGCAGCCCCACCGAGGTGGAAGGCCCCATCGCCTTGCAGGAGGCACGAGACGTCCACGCGGGAGCCTGGGACTGACTCAAGGGGCCCGTGCCGAGCTTGCGTGGTCCGCGTGGTTGCGGGAGCCTGACGCCGCCGCCGTGAACCTGCCCCGCTACTTCATCCCCCACGCCGCCACGCCACCGGAGCCCGTCCAGTCGGACGCCTCCGAGATTGCGCACGTGGTGGACGCCTTCCGGCTGGACTCGAATCACGTCCTGGAGCCGGAGTGGCTGGTGGGCTTGGATGCGCTGGGCGGACTCCACGTGGTGCCCGCGAGCGAGCGGGGCCTGTTGCCGGCCGCCGCGCGCGCGCAGCTCACGCACCACGAAGTCGCCTCCGGGCGCACGCCTCGGCGCATCGCCGCGTCGGAGCTGTTCTTCTTCTCCATCGAGCTCGTCGAGCATCCCGCGGACGCCGAGGGATTCAACGACCCGGTGTACCTCTACGGGCACCTGTCGGGTCCGTGGCCGGGCACCTCGCCGCAGCGCGTGCCGGGGCAGCTCACGGTGACTCGCGGAGACATGCTCGCGGGGCTGACGCATGGGGCGGCGGACGCGTTCCACTACGCGCAGACGCCGGAGAGCGCCACCGCGCCTCGTGGCTATGTCGCGCTCTTGCCGGGAGACCGACCGGACGTCATCGCGCAGGGACAGGGGTTGGTGCTCGCGTGGCCGTCGGTGCCGCCGGAGCTCCAGATGGGCAATGCCTCCAACGGCCCCATGGTGGCGCGCATGCTCCACGACGTGCTCACCCAACTCCAGGAGGACGCGGGGGCGAACCGTGGACCGGAGGCGCTGGCCCGGATGGAGCTGCCCGTGCCCAGCCGCGCCATGGCCATCGCCGAGTTGGAGCTGCGCGGGTACGAGGTGAAGGGCGACGTGGCCATCCTGCGCCGTCAGCACCCGGGCCTGCTCACGCGCATGGCGGAGTGGCTGCGCGCGGAGAAGGTGAAGATTCCTCCGGAGGCCAGTGCGCCCGCGTTCCTGGAGCTGGCGCGTCAGGCCCTGGCCGCGCTGCCGGGGTGGCCCACGGAAGCGGAGCGTGCGCTTCGCTCGCGAGTCCGCGCGGGCGGTGGCACACCCGTGGTGTCGGCGCCGCGAGTGACGAGCCCCGCGC
>NZ_JABXEM010000458.1:0-4162 GCF_013372595.1 Myxococcus sp. AM011 | reverse complement strand
ACCTCGGGGTGGGCCGTGCGGGCCATCCGCCGCAGCTCGCGATAGGTCGCCGCCGTCAGCGCGTCCCTCGCGCCCAGGTCTCCCTCGCGTGCACCCTCCAACAAGACCGCCAGCTCCGTCGTGCTCATGGTGTCCCCCGCGGCCCGGTTCGGGTCGCCCCACGGACGCTTCCTTCCGCGTTCCTCCTTAACGACGGATTCGTCGGAAATCCTTGAGAGGTCGGGAAATGACCCTCACGCGGAAACCATCTCCGGTTCCCAGGAAAAGAGGTGGACGTCCGCGAATCGGGCCGGAGGGGGGAGAGGACGGCGCGAGCGCTCAAGCGGGCACTCGCGATTCGATACATCCCATTTGAAACATCGACATGGGAAAGGAATGCGCGGTGGGCAGACAGGCGGGGTGGGTGAGACCCGTTTACATTCGTGTCGCAGAAGCCCGAGCATCGTGTTCATCCATGAGTCTGCTCCGCGGTTCGGGTCGCGCGTCGATGGGTTGTTTCGTCTCAGGTGTTTCATCGGGGGTGTTCGCCTGGCTTCTGCTCATCGTGTTCATGCTCGCTCCGTCGGCGCGGGCGGAGGACTCGGGCGCGGGAAGCGTGAGACTGGAGAGCGGGTGGCGCCATCGCTGGGGTGACTCACCGATGGGGCGGGATGGCGTGCCCACGTGGGCGCATGAGGCGGACCGGGAGGACTGGCTGCCCATGGAGGCCGCGCATGAGCCGCCGGGACGCGCGTCGAACACGTTCCTGTGGGTGAGCATCCCCGTGCCGCACGGGACGTGGGGCGAGCCCGCGCTCTTCCTGGCCACCGTGGCCAACGCGTTCGAGGTGTACGCGGACGGGCGCCGCATCTACGTGAACGGGACGCTGCGTCCCTCCAGCGTCGAGTCGGTGGAGGCCATGGCGTGGAGCCTGGTGCCGCTGCCTTCCTCGGTCATCGGCTCGCGGGTGCTGCTGCGCATCCAGAGCAACGGGCCCATCATCGGCGTGGGGCAGGAGGCCCGGGTGGGGCACCGGTCCGAGCTGGCCGCAGGGGCGATGCGCGAGGGGCTGGCGCCCTTCGTCATGGGTGTGTTGCTGCTCGTGGTGGCGGGTGTCGCCGTGGTGGCGGCGCTGGTACGGCGACAGCAGCGGATGCTGGTGGCGCTCACCGTCTTCTCCGGTGGCTCGGGTGTGTTGCTGCTGGGCTCCAGCGGGCTGTTGATGTCCCTCTGGGGCGCGAATCTGCTGAGCAGCCAGCTCACGTTGCTGGGCGCGTACGTCCTCCTGCCGGGCCTGGGGTGGTTCATCTCCGACAGCATCCTGGAGGGCGAGCTGCGCTGGTTCCGCTGGGGCGTGGCCGCGCTCGCGGTCCCCGCGACGATTCAGAGCGTGCTGGTGTTCGTGGACCTGGGGATGGTGTACCGGCACCTCTCGTACTTCACCTTCTATTCGCTGCCCTGCCTGTTCATCTGCCTCATCGTCGCGGTCGGGGCCGCGTGGAAGGGCAGCCCCGATGCGCGCATCTTCGTCGCGGGCCTGGGCGCGCTCACCTTCGTGTGCGTGCTCAGCACGCTGCCCGTGCTCGGGGTGATGGAGCAGAACGGCTCGCAGATTCACTGGGGCTTCGTGGCGCTCACGGTGTCGCTGGTGTGCATCGTCGCGCGGCGCTCCACGCTGGTGGTGCGCTCGCTGGCGTCCCACACGCGTCAACTGGAGGCGCGCCGCAAGGACGTGCGGGAGCTGGCCGAGGGCATGGGCACCGGCGCTGGAGAGCTGGCGACGGTGGTGCAGCAGTTGCGCACGTCCAGCGACGAGCAGACGGTGGGCATCAGCCGTCAGGCGACGGCGCTCAAGGAGCTGGAGCAGACGGTGCAGGAAATCCGTCAGGGCTCGCTGGTGACGGCGGACAAGACGCGGCTGCTCGCCAGCTCCATCGTCGTCGCGGAGGAGGCGGGCCGTGACGGTGGCGCGGCCATCGACCGGACGCTGACGAACCTGGAGGCCATCCGCGCGGAGGTGTCGGAGATGGCCCGGCGCATCCTCGCGCTGGATGCTCGCACGCGGGAGATTTCCGGCATCGTCGACACGGTGAAGGGGCTGGCGGACCAGTCCAACATGCTGGCCGTCAACGCCGCGATTGAGGCCGCGCGCAGCGGCGAGCATGGCCGGGGCTTCGCGGTGGTGTCGCGCGAGGTGCGCAGCCTCGCGGACCAGTCCATCCTCGCCACGCAGCGCATCCGTGAGGTGCTGGAGGGGGTGAACACCAGCATGCGCGAGGCCGCGAAGATGAGCGAGCAGGGCGAGCAGCGGGTGAAGGTGAGTCTGGACGCGGTGCGAATCTCCGGCTCCCAGCTCCAGAAGCTCGCGGGCATCATCGGTGAGACGAGCGGCAGCGTGCGGCAGATTTCCATGGCCGTGTCCCAGCAGGACGCGGGCACGTCCCAGATAGCCGTGGCCATCCAGGACCTGTCCGGGCAGATGCAGCAGACCCTGCGCGTCGTGGAGGAGACGCAGAAGGTGGCGCGCTCGGTGCAAACGCTGGCGGAGACCATGTCCGGCTCGGCGCGGAAGGCGCTCCAGTCGGGCTCGCTGGGCGCGTGAGGCGCGCCGTGCGTCAGGGAGACAGGGCGTTCTGGATGAGCGGCGCCAAATCCCTTTCGAGCGTCACGCTGAAGTCGACGATGCCGCCCTCGCCCGCGGTGGTGTTCAGCTCCATGCCGAGAATCGCGTAGTAGCCGCTGTCGCGGTCCAGCCAGGGCGTGAAGCCGAAGGCGCCCGGGGAGCTGATGCGCGTGCAGCCCGTCGCGGGCGTCAGGCACTCCAGCCACGCGGTGAGGCCATAGTGGAAGGGCAGGCCGAGCGCCGCCATGGGCGAGTTGCCGATGACGACGTTGGGGTACGGCTCGCGCGCCTGGGCGTCGAAGAGGGCGGGGGTGCCGATGGTCAGCGTCGGCGTCTGGCCCTTGTGGAAGGCGAGCGAGAGGAAGTCGGCGTACTCGGACATGGTGACGCGCAGGCCGCCGGCGATGAGCGGGTTCTGCGTGCCGAGACTCTGGCGCGGCAGCGAGTAGTAGGTGACGGCCGTGGACTGGCCCAGCGGCGCGCGGAGGATGTCACTGAAGAGGGTGTTCCACGTCTTGCCCGTGACGACCTCCGCCATGCGCGCGGCCACGTGCAGGTGCGTGCCGCCATAGTCGAAGCGCGTCCCGGGCGCGGCGACGGGCGCCAGCGTGGAGAGGGTGTTCACACACGTGGCCAGGGTGATGGTCGGCATGGTGGTGCAGGCGTGGTCCCTCACCATCCCGGAGGTGAACGAGAGCAGGTGGCGCAGGGTGATGCTGGCCTTGGGCCCCGTCCAGCCGAGCACCGTGCCCGTCGTCGAGTCCAGGCTGAGCTGCCCGCGCTTGATGAGCTCGAGCAGCACCAGGCCGGAGACCATCTTGGAGGCGGACGCCACCGCGACGCGCTGGGTGGGCGTGAAGGCGCCGACCATGTGCTGGAAGACGAGGTTGTCGTTGCTGTCGAACACCATCAACCCCAGGTCCTGGACACCCTCGGCGGCGGACCGCTGGATGAGCAGCGCGCGCACGGCCGCCCAGCCCGCGAGCTGGGAGTCCTGCTGGGTGAGGGTCTCGGTGGAC
This sequence comes from Myxococcus sp. AM011, assembly GCF_013372595.1. Classification (NCBI taxonomy): domain Bacteria; kingdom Pseudomonadati; phylum Myxococcota; class Myxococcia; order Myxococcales; family Myxococcaceae; genus Myxococcus; species Myxococcus sp. AM011. The sequence continues at coordinate 541 of NZ_JABXEM010000458.1, read as the reverse complement.
GGCGGGGTGACTTCCTCCGGTACCGAAGAGGGACCACAGGCGCACAGCCAGCAGGACAGCAGACACACGTAGAGATTTCGCATGGACTGCCTGAACACGGGACCTCCGAGAAAGTCGCGGAAGTCTTTTGTTCGCGCCTCCTGCCCTCGCCCGGTTCATCGAGCGAGGGAGGACCGTGGCTCGGCTCAGGTCTCGGGCTGCGCCGGGCAGGCGCCGCTGTAGTACCCGACATACGGCGTCGAGGTGTCACCCCAGGTGGCGATGGTGCCTCGGCACTTGCAGATGATTCCGCCCACCTGCTCGCGATGGGCGGCGTCGCTGTAGAAGTTGTACTCCCACAGCATCGTCCCGTCGCAGGGGTCGAGTGCGCTCACCTGATTGGCGTCGGAGGGCTGCTCCTCCTCCGTGGTGACGCCACAACCCGAGAGGACTCCGACGGCCAGCAAGGCTCCGATGTGGTGACGCAGCTTCATGTCGCGCTCCATGAGTGAGGGGATTGATGCTACTGCGTGGCGAAAGTAATCCGGATCAGGGGTCGACG